>CAZDDA010000096.1:0-7846 GCA_964504085.1 uncultured Thermotogae bacterium
CGTCGCACTGCGGATGCGAAGGTCGGAGGTTCAAGTCCTCCCGGGCGTAATGTCCACTCTCGGACCGGCACCCCTCTGTCCGGACTCTAAAGACTTAATAGAAGGATTACAAAAGATGGACAGACTGGGTCGAATGCACAGTGCGGAGCACATCCTGACGGCGGTGATGCAGCGTGAGTACGGCTCGCCGCGGAACCTCGAGATGCACCTAGCAGAAAAGAAATCCAAGTGCGATTACGCCGTCCCTCGAACTCTCACTCAGGACGACATCACAGCGATTGAAAAGGCCGTAAACGCGGAGATTGAGGCCGACCATTCCATCACCGTACAGATGCTGTCCATCGAAGAGGCCAAAGAGTGCTACGACCTGTGGAAGGTGCCCGAGAACGCAACGTCCATCCGCATCATCAAGATTGGTAGTTTCGATGCTACCCCCTGTGCCGGAGAACACGTGAGCCGTACAAACGAGATCGGTCGCTTCCGCGTGAAAAGCTACGATATGCGAGAAGAGGGGATCGTCCGCATCCGGTTCACTGTGGATGATTGAGCATCTGTTCCGCAATCAATCCCATCGGGCTGTGTTGCCCCAGCGGTAAGCCGTTCTTTAGGACAACACGCTGCGAATGCCATCGAAGATGAACTTCCCACTGAAGAAGAGAAGCAATACGCCGCACACGGCAAAGACGCCCTTCTGGAAAACCCGGCCAAAGAAACGCCCCCCCTTGAACGACAGAGTCGAGAGGAGTTGCAACCAGACAAAGTCGCACGCCCAGTGAAGGAGAGCGAACAGGACAAAGCCCAACAGGCCAAGCCCGAGGGAACGGGTGACCAGCGTTGCCCCCACTGTCGCCCACCACACGAGAAAATAGGGGTTACCCGCACTAAGTGCAATTCCTGCTACGACAGGCGATCGAAGCGTTGTGGCGGCGTGAGCATCGGCTCGTGTGATGCCGCGAAACATTCCGATCGCCATCACCAACAGGAACAGCCCGCCGACGAGCGCGATACCCACTTTCACGCCATCCCGATTCAGCAGCACACCGAAGCCGTACAGAATGGCAACCATCAGTGGAAACTCGATGATCCCATGCCCGACCGCCAACCATGCTCCTGCATGGGGAGAGCCGCTCCCTTTTCCCACCGCCGCGGCCGTCATCGGACCGGGAGCCATAACACCCGATAACGAGATGAGCACGGCCTCCAAAAGAAAGGTTACTAGGGGCATACTCACGTCCTTCACAAGGGATTGGTGCTTGTAAAGTATGCCAAAGATGACCACCGGGTTCGAGAACGGCCTGGGAGAAGCTTTGGAAGCAACAACGCTGCAGCCTTGGGAAACGCCCGCCAAAGGCCTGCGGCGGGTTCTACTCGTCTTTGCTCTCAGAAGTGTCTTTGCTCTCAGAAGATGAGGATGTTTTCCCCTCGGAGGTGCTTGAACCGCTACGTTTTTTACGATAGTCCGTGGTGTGGAATCCGCTTCCCTTGTAAACCACACCAACACGGGGAACCAAACGATGTGTCGTCTGGCTTCCGCATTCGGGACACGAAACGGACAGCGTGTTTCCGTTCATGTGCAGCTTCTTGAAAACTGCCCCGCAATCATCACATTCGTAGCGATAGAACGGCATCTCTCACCTCTGTCTTCGGTTGTTGGCAGTTTAGCTATGAGACTGCTAACCAATTTTACCGTAGAAGGATCCTCCTGTCAAGGAGGAATGAGACCTTGTTTCCCAGCGCGTATCTGTGGTCACGCCTGCGGCTGCTCCGCGTCGCTGTCCTTTTCACTCATGCTTCGCCTCTCGCAAGAGACTATAGGAAGGGCGGCATTCCTCGTCAAGATCGCTTGATTCCACGCGTTCGATCTGCTACAGCAACAGTGAGCATCTCAAACTCACAAAAGAAGGAGGAGTGTCGCAATGGAATTCTACGACGCAATCAGGACGCGACGGCCGGTGCGGGCGTATCGGTCCGAGTCGATTCCGGCGGAGATACGAAACAGGATACTGGAGGCTGGCGATTGCTCCCTCGGGAGCAATCGCCAGCCGACGCGCTTTATCCTGGTTGAAGAGGAGCAGGGGCGAAAGCGGCTCGCACAGCTGTGTCGCCAGCAGTCCTTCATCGCCGAGGCGCCGATTGTCGTTGTCGCCTGTGGCCGCGAGATACCCTCCAACCGCGGCGGCTACATGGGCCGCTACTCAATGCTCGTCGATGCGGCGATTGCCGTAGATCACTTGACCCTCGCCGCACGGGTATGAGGAACTTGGCACGTGCTGGATCGGCGCCTTTGACAACACCGCGATCAAGGAGTTTCTGGGAGTGCCCGAAGACGCCCAAGTGGTGGCCCTGACTCCGCTTGGCTATCCGCAGGGCAATCCGTTCGAGGAGACCAAAGACCGCCTTCCCCTTGCCGAGTTGATCTGCAGGCAGCGGTGGAGCTTCTGAGAGCTACTGCACGGCGGATTGGAGCGCGCAGGGGCCGAGGGCGCACTTGCCACAGACGCTCACGGCTTGCAGATGCTGATAGCAGCGCTTCCTGTCGAGAGATCCGTCCGGGTCTAGGGCTTGGATTGGACAGCGCTCGATACATTCCCGGCAACTGCCGTCGTACCGGTAGAGACACCGTTCTTTGGTTTCAGTGGCTGCAATTGGCAGCGCGGCATCGATGACCAAGCTGCCAAACCGGCCGGCACAGCCAGCGTCGGTGATCACCATGTGATGCAGGCCGAAGCTTCCCAACCCTGCAATCACCGCCGCGCTTTTGTGAGACCAACTACCTATCAAGCTAACGGGATCGAGGTTGTGGCTTGGTGGTTCGGTCACCGCGCCAATTCCCCGCTTTGCCAGTGCCTCGATCAGGTGTGTGGTGATCTGGCCGATCAGTGTGTTGGTCTCGACGTACGCCGTCGCCCACTCGGAAGCGACGTTCTCCCAGTGCGTTGCGTTGGCATCGACGATCCAACGTTCGAACGGGAGAAAGAATGCGATCACTGTGCGGGCATCCGGCAATAGATCCTGGGGCAACCGATGTCCTGGCACCATGTCCCGCACGCCCTCGAAGCGCGGATCATCCGCGGAGGCAAAGCCGACAAGTGGCTCACGGTAGGCAGTGACGGTACCGGCCTCGGCCACCAGGCGACGGATGGCGCCAATTACAGAATTGCGTAATTCAACTGCGTGCATTTTCATATCGTCCCCGCTCCCTATTGTATCCATCTTCGCCGCTGAACCAGGCCGGCGCCACCAATGACCAGAAACATCGCTGCGATCTGAATGGGAAAGAGCCTTTCCCCCAGGGCGCCCCAGGCGATCAGCGCCGTGCCGAGGGGGGCGAGATTCAGCATCACGTTCGCCTCCACTGCAGCCAGACGCTGCAGCGAATGATTGAACAGAAGGTAGGCCACCACCGTGTTTACTACCGCGAGGCCGAGGATGATTCCCCAGGCGTGGAGAGGCATGTGAGGGATCCCTTCCAGCGCAGCGGCGAGAATGAGGAGCGCGCCACCTCCGATTCCCAATGGGATCGCCGTCAGGGTCACGTTCTCCACCGCTCGATCGCGGGCCACTTCCCGGCCAAGCACCGGAAACGCGGAGAAACTGACAACAGCGATACCGAGAACCCCTAGAGAAAAGGGGGTTCCCACCTCCAATCCCGGCGAAAGGAAGAGAAAACTTCCCCCGATAGACACCACCAGACCCAAGAGCTGAAGCAATCTTGGTCGTTCTCCAAGGTGTAGGAACCCCAACAGGAGAACGGGAATCGGCACCAGGCACAAGGCGAGAGAGCCGGTGGTGGCGGAGACCGTCTGCAGGGCAAGAAAGAGGCAGCCATTTGCTATCGTGTATTGAGTGAGTCCCATCAGGGTGAAACGCGCCCACTGCGCGCGGGTGGGAGGGAAGGCGTTCCGCCCACGTCGACACAGCCAAGGAAGAAGGAAGACAAAGGCAAGAAAGTAACGCAGTCCAGCCACGGTGAACGGGCCGGTGTAGGCGAGCGCCGCCTTCACCCCCACAAACGAGGAGGACCAGATGAGCGCACACAGAAGCGTCTCCCCGCTTGCAAAAAGGTGTCCCCGCAATGTCGTGCCGAGCTTCTCCCCACCCTGTGTCATGCAGGCAGATGATACCAGACCGGTGATTCTTTAGCTTTCGAAATCACTACCAAAACGCACAGAATCAAGCCTCATGCAACGCTCACAGCCGGTTCACACGGTCTCCACAATTGGGTCGTAGATTAGAGGTACACGACAGCAAAAACGTGTACCTCCTTGCCAGACAAGCCGAGGAAGAGGCCCCACAAGGGGCCTCTTCCGTTGGCGCCAGCTTCCATCTCTGGAGAACCTTCTGGGAATTCGGTTGATGTTGTTGATCAGGATGGAAGGGCCGCTATACTCTCACCTGTAATCATTGGGGGTGTAGCTCTAATCGGGAGAGCGCCCGCCTTGCACGCGGGAGGCTGGCGGTTCGAATCCGCTCACCTCCATACGAACTGAAGGCTAACACGGTTCCATTTGTCGTTTCCGCCTGTTTCCTCAACGCGACCCGAGGGTTGTGAACGGAGAACTGCCCCAGCGGCGCGAGTTCTTGGTGAGCCTGCCCGAACCGTTGGCCGGGCATAGGATGAGTCGCACAAATCCCGATACGGATATAGCAAGAGAGGGAAAGAACAGGCCAATAGGCGTGTAGGGAAGCGGGCCAGAGTCACCCGCTGGTCGTGTGCGCCGCAGCACACTAGCCATGGCTATGCCGTGAAGAGGAACTCCTGAATGGATGATAAGAGATACATGCTCAGGCACATGCTCGGTGCCATTGCCTACCGATTGCAGAAGGCTCTTCGGGATGCCCCTTCTGGCTTCGCTGGTTTTCGTGCAGGGCCTGGCGTCCGCACACCGCATCAGCTTGTGCTACACATAACGAATGTCCTGGGGTACGCTCGAACGTTCCTTGTCGGTGGCGAGTGGCATCCCGAGATGTGCGAGGACTTCCAGTCGGAAGTGGAAAGGGTTCACGAGATTCTTGGCAGTCTCAAGCGCCACATTGAGGACGATACACCCTTGAGGAATTTGACCCCTGAACGAATGCTCCAAGGGCAGCTCTCCGATGCAATGTCTCATGTTGGTCAGCTGGCTATGCTGCGAAGGCTTTTCGGGTCTGCTGTTCCACCAGAGAACTTCATTATGGCCGACATCGACGGTGAAAACGTGGGACCTGATCAAGCATTTCCGGTCAGTCCTGACGAAAAATGGTACGATGCTGAAGGCAACCTTGAGGTCAAATGAGGTTGTCTTGCCCCCCTCCGGGGAGATCTTCCAGCAGACTCGAAGATAAGACAGGTCTGATGAATCCGGTTGGAAAAGTACTCTACGCACGCACTATGCCGACGTGACCGAGGCCCCTTCGATCTCGTGTCCCCATTGCCTTCACGTGCAACCGGTGTGCTAAGGGCTGTGCGGCGTTGACTTAAAAAAACGTACCAATTACAATCCCACGTGAGGTGTTGCCTATGCCAAACCAGGTTAGGCAGGAAATGCTCGATCACATGGATCGAAGCATTGATGTGCTGAAGGGCAATCTGAACAAGGTACAGACCGGTCGCGCCAGTCCGGCGATGATCGAGGACGTAACGGTCGATTACTACGGAACCGCGACACCTCTTAAACAACTGGCGAGCATTGTCGCCCCGGACCCGGATCTTCTCGCCGTCCAACCCTACGACAAGACGCAGATGGCCGCGTTCGAGAAGGCGATCCTTGCCGCCGATCTGGGACTCAACCCCGTGAATGATGGCAAGATCATTCGGATCAAGATCCCCAAGCTGTCCGAGGAGCGTCGCCAGGAACTCATACGAATCATCAAGGCGAAGGGCGAGGAAGCAAAAGTTGCCTTGCGCAACATTCGTCGGGATGCAAACGAGAAGCTGGAAAAGATGAAGGACGGCGGAGAGATCTCGGAAGACGAATACCACCGGCACCGGGAGTTAAACGACGAGACGATCCACGAATACACGAAGAAGGTGGACGACCTGGTCGAGGGCAAGAGCAAGCAACTGCGTACGATCTAACTGCATGAGCCATCCTACTACACAAAGATGAGAAACCTGTTAACTTGTGAGTTCGTCCGGCTGTTTCGTCTGCGCAATCTCCTCGTGCTCGGTATAGTGGGCGCCTCAATCCTGACTGCTATTGGCCGGCCTACGGCTGCTGTTGGGCTTGTAATCGGAATAGCCCTTTTCGTTCTGAAATCGTTCTTTCTTTATGAAGCCGGCCGTGCCCTGATCAAGAGAGATTCCAAAGGCATAGGAAGGGCGATCGCCGCCCTTTCAAGTTTTGGGAGGGTCGTCTTTCTGGCAGTTGCACTGGCCGTTGCGGCAAAAATGGGGCCTTCGGCGTTGTTCTCCACTTGTGGAGGTCTTATTCTGGGACAAACGAACTTGCATTTAGCCTACATCGTAAGAGGGAAACCGACGCAATGCTCGAACACTTAGGCGAGAAGCTCATTGTTAACATCTCGATCGGTAGCTTTTCGATCCGCTTCGACATCGTGGCAATAATCATGAGCTGGGTGGTGATCCTTCTTCTCGTGGTGCTTGCTCTCTTCTTGCGGCGAGGGCTCAGGCAACGGATCGAAGAAACGCCGAGCCGCGTTCAAGCCGCACTCGATGCGTTGATGGACACCCTGAAAGGCCAGTTGACCTCGAATTTCGCGTCGGAAAGGCTCTCACGCGAGCTGTTTTGTTTTATCTCCACGCTGTTCCTGTTCGTCCTGTTCTGCAACTGGCTCTCAGTGATTCCGTACTTCCAATCCCCCACTCAGGATCTAAACGTAACGCTGAGCCTTGCTGTGCTTGTCTGTGCCGTGTCCCAAGTATTCGCCGTCCGATTGAAAGGCGGGAGGAAGTACCTGAAGGGCTTTCTGGAACCCTACGCGTTCATGCTGCCACTCAATATCGTGGGGGAGATCTCCAAGCCGCTCTCGCACGCGTTCCGTCTTTTCGGAAACATCTTCGGCGGAGCGATTCTGATTACGGTGATCTCGGCCAAACTCATCCCCCTACTGGTGCCGGCAGGACTGAACGCGTTCTTCGGGTTGTTCTTTGGTGCAATACAGGCGTTTGTGTTCGCAATACTTGCCGTTGCCTACATCAATGCAGCGGTTGAAAGCTAAAGGAGGTGTGATGTTACAAGAGGCACAAAGCGGGATCTCGATTGCTGGTGCAGACATCGCCACCGCGGCCAAGTATCTTGCGGCCGGCTTTGTCATGGGAATCGGGGCGATCGGTTCGGCACTCGGTGAAGGCCTTGTCGCAGCGCATGCCCTGGACGGGATGGCACGTCAACCGGAGATGGAGGGAGCGCTGATGCGAACGATGATCATTGGGCAAGCAATCACCGAGACTACGGGTATTTACTCATTGATCGTCGCGATCGTTTTGCTGTTCATCATGTAGGAGGGGTCGTGAATCTCGAATGGGGAAAGGTCGTCAAGAGCCTCAACTGGACCTTCGTCTTCAACCTGATCAACTTCGCCATTCTTCTCTATCTGCTCAAGCGGATTCTGTTCAAGCCAGCGCTGGCGTACCTCGACAAACGTCGTGAACGGATCGCGGCGCAGATGGAGGCCGCGCGCGTCAGTGAGGAGAAAGCAGCACAGCTCGCTGCGCAAAGGCAGGAGTCCCTCAAGGCCACCTTCGAGCAGAATCGTCGCACCGTGGAGGAAGCAAAGCTGCGAGCCGAAGAGATTATTGCCTCAGCAAAGGAGGACGCCAAGCGGGAGGCCAATCGGATCCTCGCTGAAGCGCGAAGACAAATCGAGCAAGAGCACGCTCAGAAGGAACAGGAACTGCGCAGAG
>CAZDDA010000097.1:0-7756 GCA_964504085.1 uncultured Thermotogae bacterium
CCAACGTTGCCCCTTCCATTTGGCGTTCAAGATCGTAGGTCACGTGCTTTGAGGCGATCGCGCGCTTGATTCCGTTTGGAATCATCTCCGCTGCCTCACGCCAACCAAGATACCGGAGCATCTCTACCGCGGAGAGGATGATGCTTCCCGGATTGACCTTGTCCTTACCGGCATGTTTGGGCGCGGTGCCGTGAGTAGCCTCAAAGATGGCGCAACCGGTGGTGTAGTTGATGTTGGCGCCAGGAGCGACACCGAGGCCACCGACCTGTGCCGCCGCTGCGTCGGTCATGTAGTCGCCGTTTAGGTTCATTGTCGCCACCACCGAATACTCGGTTGGCCGCAAGAGCATCTGTTGGAAGAACTGGTCGGCAATGCGATCCTTGATGACAATCTTGCCCTCCGGGACCGTGCCGCCATGCTCCTTGGTGACTTCGTCCTCGGTGACGAACTGCGGGTACTCCTTAGTGGCTTCGTAGCCCCAGTCGCGGAACGCACCCTCGGTGAATTTCATGATGTTCCCTTTGTGTACCAGCGTGACCGATGGGCGTTTGTTTTGAATTGCGTATTCGAGGGCCGCTTTGACTAGTCGCTTGGTCCCTTCCTCGCTGATCGGCTTCACGCCAATGCCGCACATCTTCGGGAAACGGATTCCTTTGACCTTCATCTCCGTCTGAAGCCAGTCGATGACCCTGTCTGCTTCCGGCGTACCGGCGCGCCATTCGATCCCCGCATAGACGTCCTCGGTGTTCTCGCGGAAGAAGACGATGTCGACGTCTTGCGGCCGCTTAACCGGAGCCGGGGTTCCGATGTGCTGGACCGGCCTGACACAGGCATACAGGTCGAGCACCTTGCGCAGCGTGACATTGAGGCTGCGGATTCCGCCTCCGACCGGAGTGGTCAGCGGACCCTTGATTGCGACCAAATGCTTCTTGATCGCCTCAATCGTTTCCTCCGGCAGGTAGAGCTTCTGCCGTTCGTCGGGAGAGATGGCCTTGAGTTGCTCCTCTGTGAGTTCGGGGTGGAACTTCTCGATCGCCTCATCACCGGCGTAGACCTTCAGCCATTCGATCTTCCGGCCGCCGGAGTAGGCCTTCTCCACTGCCGCGTTGACCACCTCGATCATCACAGGTGTAATGTCCATCCCAATCCCATCTCCACGGATGTAAGGGATGACTGGGTGATCCGGGACGTTCAGCTTCCCGTCGGCGATGGTGATCAAAGCACCACTTTCTGGGGCGAGGGAACCTTCGTTACCCATCACTAACATCCTCCTCCTTATGGTGTGTGTTTTAAGCTGCGGTGTCCGCAGCAACTCTTTTAGTAATCTCTTGCGCTGCCTCAACGATCAGTGCAATCATCGTCTCTCGGATTGTCTTGTCTATCCGTTGTCGCGGTGCGGACACACTCAGTGCAGCGACGATTCGTCCTGCCCGGCCGAAGATCGGCGCGGCAACACTGTAGGAACCGACAATGGTCTCCCCATCGCTTTCTGCGAAGCCTTGTTCCCTGTTTCGCCGCAGTCCCGTTAGTAATTGCTGTGGGTCCGTTATCGTTGTTTCGGAGAATCGCGGTAGGCCGACGTCGTCGACGATCGCCTTTTGCTCAACCCGACCGAGATGTGCCATGAGGACCTTACCGGTAGCGCCGGCGTGTAGCGGGAAGGTAGCGCCACGTTCGTGAGTGACCCGAAGCGCATGCCGACCTTCCACCTTCTCGAGGCACACCCCCTCGTGATGTCGCAAGACAGCGAGCACGATCGTCTCTCCGGTCTGTCGCGACAGTCGCTCCATGTATGGGCGCGAGATTTCCTCAAGACTGGCTACGAGTGCGCTTCGGGCCAACTCGATGACCTTGCGTCCGAGCCGGTAATTGCCGGGTTTGGTATCTTCTTCGAGAAGGTCGTGGTGTTTCAGGGCGGCGAGGTAGCGGTACACGGTGCTCTTGGGGAGGTCGAGCCGCTCGGCGATGTCGCAGACGTTGAGTGTTGGGGTCGCTGGAGCGAACAGGCTGAGAATGTTCACGCACTTCTCGAGGGTCGTTAGTGTGCTCATATCCGATCGATTCTCTCGCATTGTGAGACTCACGATCTCACTATGTGGGGGAATCGTACTTCATCGCGGACACGCTGTCAAGGCCGGTACAAAGGAAAAACGCGCCGTCTCTTCACTGACGGCGCGTACAATCCCAGTGTTTCTAAATTGTAGTCCTGGCTAGCGCTTTTACATCGTTGTATAGGCCAGCAGTCCGCCCGCTTTCACCATCTCGATCTCGCGCGGGGAGAGGTCATGCTGCACCTCGATTTTTGTCTTCTTCGTCTTGTTTTTGAGGGTGAGGGTACTCGTGGTGAGATCTGAGACATCGATCTCCAGCGTGTCTCCCTGATCGATAGTGTCAGCATCGCAGGTGAAGGGAATGATCCCCACGTTGATCAGGTTGGCGCGGTGGATTCGGGCGTAGCTGTTGGCGAAGACTGCTTTGATCCCCAATTGCCACGGTGCCAGTGCGGCGTGCTCCCGCGAGGATCCCTGGCCGTAGTTCTCTCCCCCGACGATGAATCCGCCACCCTCCTCCAGCGCCCGATCGGCAAACGTCTTGTCCTCGTAATGAAACGTGTACTTGGCGATCTCGGGCAGGTTGCTGCGCAGGTGCTGGGTGAGTGGCCCGGCAGGTAGGACAGCGTCGGTGGATATGCCGTCGCCGACCTTGATTAGGACCTCGCCTGTAAGTTTTGGCTTAAGAGGCCTCTGCGGGTCGAGTGCCACGATGTTCGGCGCGCGACGGATATCCACGCCCTCGCCCTCCGGATCGAGGATGAGGTAATCATCAACGGTGAGGTGGTCTACCTTGACCTTGACCTGGGGTAGCTCACGCGGGTCGGTGATCTTTCCTGCTAGAGCCGATGCTGCGGCGACCTCGGGTCCGCACAAGGCGATCTTGCCGAATTTGCTGCCGCCACGGCCCTTCCAATTACGATTTACCGTACGCAGCGAGAGATGTCCGTTGCCGGGGACGAAGCCGATACCGATGCAGGCGTTGCAGCCTGGCTCGATCAAACGAGCTCCGGCCTTCGTGAAAGCAAGAAAGCTACCATCCTCCAGCAACATCTCCCATGCCTGTCGCGACCCGGGTGAAACAACCACATCGATGTCAGTACAGACGTGCTTTCCCTTGAGCATCTCCGCGGCCACCTTCATATCGTGGTAGCTTCCGTTGGTGCAAGAGCCGATGTATACCTGGTCGATCTTCGTACCCACTACTTCATCGATGTCGTAGACGTTGTCCGGCATCCCGGGCATGGCTACCAACGGCTTCAACTTGGAAAGGTCGATCTCAAGGGTTCTGTCGTAGCTGGCGTCCTTGTCGGGTACTAGCTCTACCCAGTCACTCCCTCGCCCCTGCATCGTCATGAACGCCTCGGTCACCTTGTCCGAAGGAAAGATGGAGGACGTCGCACCGGTTTCGGTGCACAGATTGGTGATCGTGGCACGCTGCGGAACGGAGAGGGATTTTACCCCGGGACCTGCAAACTCAATGAAGAATCCGACTCCTCCTTTAACCGATATTCGCCGTAATACCTCCAGCGCGACATCCTTTGCCGAAGTGCCCCACGGCAACTTGCCGCTAAGGGTAACTTGCAGCATCTTGGGTACGGTGAGATAAAACGGCCCGCCGCCCATCGCAACGGCGACATCCACTCCTCCGGCACCGATGCCGAGCATGCCCAGGCCTCCGGCTGTCGGAGTGTGCGAATCTGAGCCAAGCAGCGTCTTGCCGGGGTTGCCGAAGCGCTCGTAGTGAACTTGGTGGCAGACGCCGTTTCCGTTCTTGGAGAACTTCGCTCCGTAGTGCGAAGCGATCGTCTGGAGAAAGATGTGGTCATCGGTTGACTCGCCCTTGAACCCCAGCGATGTGTGATCGCTATAAGAGACGACGAGTTCTGCCTTCACCCGTTCGAGTCCGAGGGATTCGAACTCCAACCAGGCCATCGTTCCGGTGGAATCCTGTGTCAAGCATTGATCGATGCGGATTCCTACCTCGGAGCCCCTCTCGAGTGTCCCTTCTTGGACGTGTCGGGAGAGGATCTTCTCGGTTAACGTCTTTGGCACTGCTATCACCTCGCTGCAAGGCGACGATTATACCCTTTCACGTTCTTTGCGCAATCTGGCACTTTTAAGCAAAAGCAGTTGTCACAATTGCTTAAGGGGAGAACGACTGAATCATACGCTCGGCGGCAACCCTCCCTGATCGGACCGCGCCCTCCAATGTGGATGGCCATCCGGTGGCCGTGAAATCACCGGCGAGGAACAGCCGGCCAATCGGCGTCTGCGTCTTGGGTCGCAGGCTCTCGCTCCTCGGAGCAGGAGGGAAGGTGGCACGAGGATGCTTAATCACCAGGGCGTCGAGGAGTCGCGTTGTGCGAATGGCGGGGAGAACCTTCTCAAGCGCGGCGAGGAGTTGATCCCGAATCTCTTCATTCGGAAGACCGATCCATTCTTGTGCAGCGCTCTGAGACAGGATGATGTGCGTAGGGCCACCCTTTCTGTGGATCCGGCTGATGTTGAAGATTGCCTGTACGGGAGAGTCGACGGCAATGATGAATGGCTCTTCCATAACGGGGTCGCTAAACCACAGGTGGAGGTTGACGATCGGGGACCAGTGTAGCTGAGTCATGGCGGCGAAGTACGGCACTTCCGCTGACTCCTGAGGCAGGAGCGGAAGCAGGTTTGTAGGGGGAATTGCTACAACCACTCCTTCAGCGGAGATTTGATCACCGCTTGTCAATTGGACTCCACATGCTCTGCCATGCTCGATGAGGATCCTCTCTACGGGTGCCTTCAGACGTACGCTCCCGCCCCGCGCTTGAATGAACGGCATTGCTGCGGAAAAGATGCGCGAAAGGGGGGCGGTGAATAGACCGATGGCGGCGCCGCACGGTCTCAAGAAGCCCTCTTTGATGACCATTGCGGCGGCACTTGCGCTGACTGCCTCCACATGGTCGTTCAGCATGGCGACGCAAATCGGGTCCCACAGACGTCTGATGGCTCGAGGACCTTGACCGTTGTCCTGGAGCCACTCGGAGAATGGCAGATTTTCCGGTGGATCCTGGACCAGGAAGGCTAGCCCGGCGCGGGCGAGGCCTAGCCGCTCTGAGAGGTTCACCAGGCGATAGCCAAGCAGCCCGGGCACGAGGTGAAGCGGTCCCGGAAGAGGGGTCGATGCGAGCATCATGCGCTTCGTGCTACAGACGATGGGGACGCGAAGACGAGGCTGGAAGAAAACGCGATCGAGAATTCCCAGGTCATCCAACAGTTCAATCGTGCCTGTGCAGCAGCGCATCAGGACGTGTTGGCCGTAGTCTATTTCTTCGCCCATTCGGTGGTGGATGAAGGAAGCCGCTCGCCCTCCCATGCGCGGCAGCCGCTCGAGCAAAAGTACTTCTATACCACACTCCGCCAGCCTGCACGCGGCAGCGATTCCGGCGGCACCGCCACCGATGACGATCACCTGTTTCATCGCAGGAGGGTTTTCCCCCACATTTGCAGCATAAGGCAGACCTTCTCCCAAGTGGAGAGTGAGGTTCGTGATGTCAAGACGTCGTAGTTGTTATCCTCAATTCTGTCGAGAATAAGGGAGTAAATCGCGGCCAGAAGCGCTGGACATCCTCTGGCGCGGCGGGGAAGGCGGGTGAGGAGTCTTTCTCCCTCGCGGAGAAACGTGCGTGCACGGGCGCTCTCAAACGCCACCAGCCTACGCAATGCCTTGGAAGCTTCTGCCTTTCTGAGGTCACCCTCGGTGACGCCGAACCGCTCCAGATCCTCTTGGGGAAGGTAGATTCGGTTGCGCGCAATGTCCTCCCTGACGTCTCGTACGATGTTGACCAGCTGCATTCCAATACCAAGGGCCGTGGCCAGGTCTCGATCTTGCTGTGTGATCACCTTTCCCTTGTGTCCATTGTGGAGAATAGGAAGCACAGCCAAGCCCACTGCCGAGGCGACCAAATGGCAATAGTGTGAGAGCTCATCGAAGTCGGCGTAGCGTGATACGGTGAGATCCAGTTCTACTCCGTCAACGACGTGGGTCAAGTCAGCTGGCTCGATCGTGAATCGCGCGATTGCATCAGTCAAAGCAAGATCAGCGGGGCATTGCGGCGCTCCGGCTGCGGCCTGTTGCAGGCGCGCTCGAAGTTTCTCCAGCGCGAGTTGTTTTGTTGGAATCTCTCCCGCGCTGTCGGCGATGTCATCTGCCTGACGACAGAAGGTATAGACGGCGTAGATCGCCCGGCGCTTGCGCCTGGGAAGGCTGAGGAAGGCGTAGTAAAAGTTCTTCGCCCGCCTTCGAGTCAGTCGGGTGCACGCTCGATAGGCGGCTTTCAGCGGTCGATCCACGTCTTCCACCTTCTCGAAAGGAGGGTTGAGAAGAACAGGCCAAGCATTTCCTTTTTGGCAAGGATTGGCCGCGTGCTCAGCGTATCGTAGTTCTGTTGCTTGATCTTGTCCAGGATTGCCAACCCACCCCGGGAGAAGAGTGCGATGTCTATCTTGAGATGACCGTTAACCAGGTCGATCAACGGGAGTCCCGCTTCAAAGTAGCCCCTTGTCCTGGTCACCTGAAAGAAAACGAGCTCCTTTACTCGGTTTCCTGCCCTGTGTTCCCTCAGATCCTCTTCTGTCACCCCGAAGCGTCTCATCTCCTCTTTGGGGAGGTAAATGCGGCCCATGGCAAGATCGCGTTTGATGTCCTGCCAGAAGTTCGTCAGCTGGAGGGCGGTGCACGTGGCGTCGGACAGGGCAAATCGCTTTTCATCCCGGTATCCGTAGAGCATGAGAAAGAGCCTTCCGACTGGATTTGCCGAATGGTCGCAGTAGTGAAGGAGCTTGTCGAAGGTCTCGTAGCGGGTCTTGAGCTGATCGATCCGATTGGCTTCGATAAGCCTGCAAAAGGGTTCTATCGGCAGGTTGTAGGTATGGATGGTGTGCTGCAGGGCGACGATGACCGGGTGGTAGGGTCTTGCGTCGTATGCAGCGTTTAGCTCCGCCTCGAATCGGTCAAGGAGTTCAATTCTGTCTCCCGGAGCCTCGTCGCCGATGTCGTCAACGGTGCGGCAGAAAGCGTAAAGGGCAGCGAGGTGCGCTCGTATCCTTTGCGGAACCAGCCACGAAATGAGCGTGAAGTTTTCGTAGTGGGTTCGAGCAAGGCGGGAGCACCACCTGATGGATTCGGAAAGCGAAGGGGAGGACGCCGGGCGCTCAAACAGTGACGTGATAGACTCGCCTACCATCCCTGAATCTGCACGACCACTTCCCTCTCCCGCGGGTAATCGAGTTCAATCAGGAAGATGCGCTGCCATCTTCCCAACAGGAGTCGTCCCTCGGCGACCGGGATCCTCTCGCTTGCACCCAGCAGCAGGTGTTGGCAGTGAGAGTGGCCGTTTGGACATTCGTCTTCGGTCATGTTGGCGGTGCGGATGGCGAAGTCGTTGTGCTTGTAGTCGGCCTCGCGCGGGGCTACCCGTTCCAGGAAGTGCGCCATGTCTTCCAGCAGCAGGGGCTCGTTCTCGTTGATCTTGATCGCGGCCGTGGTGTGGCGAGAGTAGACGAGAACCGATCCCTCACGAATGCCGGAACGGTCAAGCAGCGACTCCACTTCAGTGGTGATGTCGATAAACTCCGGGGCGCGATTTGCCACCTTTTGAATGATGTGTTGGTACAGTTTCAGTGCGGTTGTTTCTTCAATACGTGTCTGCATTGGACATATC
>CAZDDA010000098.1:0-7694 GCA_964504085.1 uncultured Thermotogae bacterium
TGATGACCCCCGGAATGCCAAACTCAATTCCTCCCTGCAATACCGATCCACCGACCGTAACGATGGTCTCTGCGCTTCCGAGAGCAACGGCAGCGAGTAGTATTGCCACGGTCGCAGCCCCGACGTACCAAGCTCTTTGCATCGTGGATAACCTCCTTGAAGCTTCCTTTAGCCCCCGCTCATCTCTGCCAGGATTGCGTCGGGGATGTCGAAGTTGGCGTAGACCTCCTGGACGTCCTCGTTGTCGTCCAGCGCGTTGATCAGCCTCAGGACTTTCTCTGCTGCGTGGCCTTCGACCTTCACTGTGTTCTTGGGAATCATCGTCACCTCGGCACGGGTCGGTGTGATCCCCCTTGCACGGACCGCTTCACTGAGGCTGGGAAGGTCAGTCGGAGCACAATAGATTTCTATCAGGTCTTCCTGCTCGTCTAATTCTTGGGCCCCAACTTCAATCAGCGACATCAGCAAGTCGTCCCTGGGTGTGTCCGAAGGTAGTTCTTCGATCGTGATCACGCCACGGCGTTCGAACAGCCATGCAACGCTCCCCGCTGCAGCCAGGCTGCCTCCGTGTTTGCTGAAGATGTGCCGAATGGCGGCGGCGGCGCGGTTGCGGTTGTCGGTGATTGCACGAACCATCACCGCCACCCCGTCGGAGGCGTACCCCTCGTAGGTTGCCTCTTCGTAGGAGACACCTTCAATTTCGCCGGTGGCGCGCTTGATCGCCCGCTCAATGTTCTCCTTGGGCAGGTTTGCCGCCCGCGCCCGCTCCAACGCCTGTGCCAGACCGGCGTTGTTTTCTGGATTGGGATCCCCACTGCGTGCTTGGAGCGTGATCTCTTTGATCAGCTTGGCAAAGATGTTGGACCGCTTCTTATCCTGCCTTTCTTTGCGGTACTTGACATTCTGCCATTTTGAGTGACCGGACATCTCTTCTCCCCCATCTACCTAGCAGTATCCGCATCATAGCACTTTGCCGACGCTGCATGCAAGAAACTGTCTGGCCCATAGAGGGCCAAACTACTAGGGAGCGGCGAGGGAGCGGCGACGGAGAAATCCCGGAAAGTCTGGTATCATCTAAGTGCTCGAGAGAGTCACTCATTCCATCTGGACACCGAAGGCAAGGAACATGATTAAGGGACTGATCTTCGACTTTGACGGGCTCATCCTGGACACGGAGACTCCGTCTTTCCAGGCTTGGCAGGAGGTCTTTGAACGCCGCGGGTGTGAGCTTACGCTCGAAACGTGGGCGGACTGCATCGGCCGTTCGCAGGACGCGTTTGACCCGTGTGACTACCTGGAAGCCTGTCTTGGCCATTCAATCGATCGTGCGCGCGTCTTTGCTGAAGAGCAGAAGAGGGAGGCGGAACTGATTCGAAAACAACCGGTGCTCCCCGGTGTGCTGGGCACGATCGCAGCTGCAAAACAACACGGCCTCAAACTCGGCGTGGCCTCCAGTTCGGATCGAGAGTGGGTGATCGGGCATCTTGCCCGCGTTGGACTGATTGAGGAGTTCGATGCCATTCGCTGTGCGGACGACGTGGAGCATGCCAAGCCGGCGCCTGACCTGTACCTTGCTGTGCTTGAGACATTGAGACTTCAACCACGTCAGGCGATTGCGTTTGAGGACTCTCCCAACGGGGTTCTGGCAGCAAAACGCGCCGGAGTCTTTTGCGTCGCGGTACCGAATCGTCTGACGCAACACTTGTCTTTCGACCACGAAGCAGATCTTACTGTGACGTCGTTGCAGCAGATTGTGCTGGCGAAGCTTTTTGAAACCGTGGGTGAAAAGGGAACATGAGTCTCTGTGCACGAGGAGGTCAAGATGAGTAGCGGCATTGGCAGGCAGTTCATGGAGAAGACGCAATACCGGCACATGGGACCGTCGGATCAACAGAAAGGCCTACCTCAACCACCGTTGGAGTTCGCACCACCGCAGGGCACGCGGGAGGCCGTCGACCTCCCGGCGCCGGCGACGATACAACTTGGGAAGATGTCCTTGAGACAGGCGGTCGAGACCCGCAAAAGCCTGCGGCAGTACACGGATGTCCCACTGTCATTGCAGGAGCTGTCGTATCTTCTGTGGTGTACGCAGGGGGTCAAGGAAATCGCACCCGGCAAAGCGACGTTTCGCACCGTCCCCTCTGCCGGGGCCCGCCACCCCTTCGAGACGGTACTTCTCGTTAATCGGGTTCAAGGACTGGATCCGGGGCTCTATCGGTTTGTCGCCAGCGAACATCGTGTGGTGAATCTGAATGCAGAGTCAGGGATTGCAGATCGGATTACCGAGGCCGCCTACAAGCAAGCATTCGTTCTGAGGAGTGCGGCTACGTTTATCTGGATTGCCGACGCGGTTCGCATCACGTGGCGCTACGGGCAGCGTGGGTACCGGTACATGCACTTGGATGCCGGGCACGTCTGCCAGAACCTGTACCTTGCGGCAGAGTCGATTGGTGCGGGCTGTTGCGCCATTGGCGCATTCACAGACGAAGCGATGAATGAACTCCTTGGACTCGATGGCGTCAATCAGTTTGTCATCTACATGGGAGTGGTGGGAAAACGCGAATCGACGGCATAATCGGGGGCATTCGACGGTGCCCACCTGAAGGTAACACGACCGGGGCACACGGCCGTCACGTTGGACTTCATGGGGATTGTTTGAGTGGAATTGCTCCTTATGCTGTTGACAGAGTGATCGTGCCCAATCTGACTATGAGGAGAACGATACGATGAATGAGCTTCTGTTTGCCCCTGAAACTCAACGCAATGCAGGCCGCCTTCTGGGAGAACTCCTGGCCGACTATGAAGGTGATCTTGCCAACAGACCTGTTTTCCCAACAGTGAATCGAGAAGCCATGAGAGCGATACGTGATGAACCCCTGCCCGAAGAGGGAAGGCCTCTTGAGGACCTGTTTCAAGAATTCCGTGAGGTTATCGTGCCCAATTCCACCCAGGTGGCGCATCCGCGTTTTCTCCCCTACGTTCAGCCCTCCCCCAATGGCATCTCGGCATTTGCAGAAGCCCTGGCAAGTGCGCTCAATCAGAACTGCAATCTTTGGACGCTGTCACCCGCTGCAAACGCCATCGAGCAGCGAGTCACCTCCTGGTTTCACGAATTGTTCTCTTTTCCCGAAGGAAGCGGAGGAGTCATCACAAGCGGGGGGTCAATGGCCAATCTGACGGCGCTTGCGGTTGCCCGTGATACGTATCTCGGAAAGGCCGCGAGAAAGGAAGGGCTGCAGGGTAGGACATCACCGCTGGTGCTCTATGTTTCAGAAGAGGTGCACAACAGCGTCGACAAGGCCGCCGTCATTCTTGGATTGGGTCTTGATCATGTCCGGCACATCCCCTGTGACATGCAGTTCCGGATGCGCATGGACCTGCTCAAGAAGGCAGTTTTGAGGGACCGCAACGAGGGCGCAAGCCCGTTCTGTGTTGTTGGCTCAGCCGGGACCGTCACCACCGGCGCGATTGATCCGCTCGACGAATTGGCGGATTTTTGCGGAGAGGAAAACCTGTGGCTGCACATTGACGGTGCCTACGGCGCGCTGGCCATTCTCAGCGAACGACTGC
Source organism: uncultured Thermotogae bacterium (assembly GCA_964504085.1). Classification (GTDB taxonomy): domain Bacteria; phylum Bipolaricaulota; class Bipolaricaulia; order UBA7950; family UBA9294; genus CAZDDA01. Next base: position 3,571 of record CAZDDA010000098.1, read on the forward strand.
GCGATCGGCTTCTGCCGGCAGGTCGTGCGGATTCGCTTTCGCTCGATCCGCACAAATTCCTCTTCACGCCTCTCGAGGCCGGGTGTGTCCTTGTGCGAGATGCACAAGCCATGCGCGCAACCTACAGCTTCGTCCCAAGCTATCTTTCTATAGTGCCTGATGCCGACTTTCTGGACTATGCGGAATATGGCCCCCAACTTTCGCGGAGTTTCAAGGCCCTGAAGGTGTGGTGGTCACTGCGTGCCTACGGGCGAAAGGCGTATGCGATGGCGATTGACCGACTCTTCGATCTGGCAGCATACATGGGAGAACGGATTCAGGCCGAGCCGGAGCTGGAGCTGATGGCGCCCGTGGGATTCAATGCGGTGTGTGTCCGATGTAGGCACCTCGATGAGTCGCAGAATGAGAACGTGCTTGCGCGCCTCGTGTCCGAAGGCACAGCGTTCCTCGGCCGGGCCCAGGTGAAAGGACGGTTCTGTCTCCGCGCCTGTTTCATGAATCTACGGACAACGCGTGAGGATGTGGATCTAATCGTTGACGAAATCATCCGCCTTGGGCGGGAGGAAGCCCGATAGCAGCTTCCAATTTGCGGGCTTGGTGGATAAACAATGGCGGCTAACCGGTCAAGGATCTTATGAGCCTAGAGGTCTGGGCGACGTATGTTGGTGCCGCAATGATCATCCTGGTAATCCCAGGCCCGACGATCATGCTCGTCATCAGTCAGGCCCTCGTGCATGGCCGCAGAGCCGTGATACCTCTTGTCGCCGGTGTTTCACTCGGTGATTTCACGGCGATGACCCTTTCGCTCGTGGGCCTCGGCGCAATCTTGTCAGCATCGGCAACGGTTTTCTCGGTGCTCAAGTGGATCGGCGCCGCTTATCTTATCTACCTCGGCATCCGGCGGTGGCTATCAAATCCAGAGAGCCATCGGACCCGGATTCCAGGCACAGGCGCTTCCAACCGCTCGCTCTTCCGGAGCGCATTCATCGTGACCGCGTTGAACCCCAAGAGCATCGCGTTCTTCGTCGCATTTCTGCCGCAGTTTATCAATCCGAGACATCAAGCATTTCCCCAGATGGTGATTCTCGGAGCAACGTTTCTTTTCCTCGCGGCTGTGAACGCAACCCTATATGCCGTATTTGCGGGTCGACTCCGTGATAAGATGCAGAATGCAACGGTCCGTCGTTGGATCGATCGCTGTGGGGGGACCGCACTGATCGGTGCCGGCGTGCTGCTGGCGGCCGCGCACCGATCGTCTTAATTGGACGAGCGGCGAAAGTCCTACGTGTTGCGCGTGGTGATTGTCTCAGCCCCGGTCAAACGCCCAGCCTGCTCAAGAAAAGCGTCTTCGAGATTTTGGGACTGCCTACAAGGAATGGCTCTATCCCAGGATTGAAGCGATGAAAACGCCGGCGAACGTTAACGCCACACCGATGAAAGAGCGCGCCGACGGGCGCTCTCGCAGAAGAAGCACGCTGAACAGAAACGCGAACAGGGTCATCGATCCGTGGACGGGTGCCAGAAGACTGGCCGGCGCCAGTGCAAGCCCGGAGAGCCACAGACGCCACGCGAGGAAGAAGCTTACAAAGGCGGTGAAAAGTGCAATCCCGAGGCCGCGCCAAGAGAAGCGAAGCGGGTGCCTCGTGCTCCGATAGGCAACGGCGACAATGCCCCAGCAAACAGCTGCGGTAGCGACGAGGATCAGCTGGTAGGTGAGCGGTGTCATCCCGTGCGTCAAGCAGTACTTGGTGGGGATCGTATCCGAAATCCCCCAGATGATCCCTGCTGCGAGAGAGAGAGCGGTGCCCCAGAGAGAGCGGTTGGCCTGTGGCGAACTCCCTCGGCGATCGACCAGGAAGACGGCCCCGGAAACAACGAGGATCGCCGCGACAAAGACGACCCATTGCGGCCGCTCCCCGAGGATGAGCACTGCCGCAACCACGCCCCAGAAGGGAGAAGTCAGAGACAGGGTCGTCACCTTGTGAGCGGGGTTTCTTGTAAGCGCCAGCCGAAACAGCAGGGCGGCAATGAACGAGTCGAGAAAACCGCCCAGTATCGCGATAACGACAAGATGTGCTCCAGGGCTTTCGAAACCGGCCGTCACCAGCCCGTACGGCACGACGAAAAGCAGACCCAGAAGCGGGCGAACGGTCGAATAGGTGACAAGGCCCATCCACTGAAGGCCCAGCTTGCCCAGGACCATGGCCAGCGCCCAGCAGACAGAAGCCGCCAGGGCAAGAAGGATGGCAAACGTATTCATGGCAGGCTCATCTTTCTATCCAGTCCCCCTTTTTCGCCGACAAGCAGACAGGCCCGACCCGGTGGGAGAAATTAACCCCATCTTGTGAACGAAGCAATGCAGCCGATGACCTCAGAACAGCCCATCGCGAATCCGCTCTGCTTGAGGTAGGAAACGATAACGACAGATCTCTGACGTGGCATCAGAATCGACGTCCTGCTTTCCGAGAATCAAACGCATGTTGCTGGAACGCAGGGCGAACTTCATCGATACTCACGAATTCGAGTGACGGAGACCCCCTTTTCTGTCCACTCCTTCCCGTTTTCCGCCTGCCTGTCCTTCGGACGCAGACAGGTTCCGGCCAGGTAGGGAGGAATTATGGGTTGCGTCCCCGGAGTTCTCACGTCGCAGAGAAGCTGCACTGCTGCAGAGCAAAGGCTGCTTTGGAAGCGCTCTTTTGTAGCGTCAGGCTTGTCCCGGGCGGATTTTCCCGCCGCGAGGTCGCCTCAAATCCTCAGGCGTTCAGTCTGTTGGCAACACGATTGACGGTAAGAGCGATGGTGGAATAATCGCGGCCAACAACCGTTGTCAAGTCTCGTCTCTCATTGCCCACACCGAATGGTTCTCCTCGCCTTCATAGATAGAGGCCAAGAATGAAGACCCGACCACGCAGAAATAGGTGTTCTGTCCCCCGATTTCCTCAGAGCCTCGTCCATCCGCAGCGTCAGTATTGTACGCATGACGTATACACCAGCATCATTTCTACGTCTTGTCAAGCTCGTCCGCGCCGAACCTTGCTCGTTGTGGATGTCAAGAATGAAAACCAGATCACGCGGTCCCACGCCAGGCTCAGACCATTGCTAGCAAGCCAATGCCCGAACTGGCGCCGCTGACGTGCAGCACCTTTTCGCAATCGTCTATTGCTGGACGATCGTGCAATCCCTGCACAAGGACCTCGTCTTTGGGAGGCCTTTTCCGGTAGAATGGCGGGAAACTTGGTGAGGAGGAATGAATGGACGAGATTGTCTTTCTGATTGAGGAATCCCCTGAAGGAGGCTATGAAGCACGCGGCTTGGGGCACGACATCTTCACGGAAGCGGACACTCTACAAGAGCTTAGAGAAGCGCTGAGAGACGCGGTAGTGTGCCACTTTGATGAGGGTGACCGACCTCGGCTTGTTCGCCTTCATATGGTGAAGGACGAGGTCATCGCTGTATGAAGCTGCCAAGGGACCTAAATGGTGAGGAACTGGCACATTATCTCAAAACGGTTGGCTACCAAGTTACTCGTCAAACCGGCAGTCATTTAAGGCTTACCACAGAACGCAAGGGCGAACATTACGTGACAATCCCGAAACACAAGCCATTACGAGTTGGTACTCTGAGTGGCATCTTGAGGTGGACAAGCAGGAACTTCTCGACACGATACTCTCCGATTAGAAGAAGTTGTTCTTCCAGCTTTGGTCTGTCGGGGGTGGCTCTTCACTTTCGGTGCTCAGTCTGTGAGCAACACGCTTAGCGGAAAGAGAGATGGCAGCATGGTCCTGCCCAAGAAATTGTTGTCAAGTCTCGTTTCTCATCGCCCGTGCTTATTCATTCTTCGTGTGGATGCCAAGAATGAAGTTCCAACCCAGATGACACACACGCTCGTCGGCAAGTACTCAACTTGAGGCACCGCGCTCACAAAGATCCTTCAACTTGGCAAATTCCTTCTGCGACTGATCCATGATCTTCTTCTTGAACGCTGGTCCAATAAGCGGTCTTCTGCGTAACATCTATGAGAACAATGGCAGCAGGAATTTCGATCTCTCCGATCAAGTATTGTGCTTTAGGCATCTCAAAACCATGGAATGCTATTCTATTCCCGTCCAACGAGAGATTCGGAG
>CAZDDA010000099.1:0-389 GCA_964504085.1 uncultured Thermotogae bacterium
TCCTTCATGCGCTTCGGGGTCTACCATCGGATTTTGTACGTGTTTCCCGAGTTGCTGACACAACTCGTGGCGGGAGCTCCCATGTGCGCCCTTCGCAGATCGAATACCATGTCTCCGGAAAGCCACTAGCGATCCAGGGAGAATGCACATGGGAAAGGCGGAGGTGTATTACTTCTCCGGAACGGGGAACTCACTGAGTGTAGCGAAGATGGTCGCGGAACGGTTGGGGGGCGAGCTGATCCCGATCGCTTGCGTGATCGATCGTGAGAAGATCGAGCCGGATGCGGATGTGATTGGAATCGTATTCCCGGTCTACTACACGGACCTTCCCAACCTCATCAGGCGCTTCGCGGAGAAGCTGGATGCGACGGCGGAGCGCCGCCAGCTCC
>CAZDDA010000099.1:399-7651 GCA_964504085.1 uncultured Thermotogae bacterium
GAGGGGAAGTATATCTTCGGCATTGCCAACTACGGAGGGGCGGCCGGCGACTCGCTGAAGACGTTGGAACGCATCCTCCGAGCACGTGGGGAAAAGCTGTCGGCGGGCTTCGGGCTGCACATGCCGCAGAACTCGTTCCGCAAGCCTTGGGAGAGCAAGAAGCGGGTGTGGAGGCAGGCCCTGAGGAGGATCGATGTCATTGTGCGATCCATCGAAGCAGGGAAGAATGGGATGTTCTATGCCAACGTTGTCCTCCAGATGATCCTGACCCCGTTCCAGGGGCATCTACGACGCATGACCATTCGATACCTGGAGGAGGTTTCGAACACGCCCTCCCCTTCAGGGCTCACGGTTGAGGACCTGATCCCCTTGAGCGACAGATCGTTTGCGGTAAACGAGCAATGCAACGGCTGCGGAACCTGCGCCCGGGTCTGTCCAGTGAACAACATCGAGATCGTGGATGGAAGGCCAGTCTGGCAGAACCGATGCGAAAACTGCCTGGCATGCTACAACTGGTGCCCCGCGAACGCCATCCACGGCGGGATTGCCAAGTCGGGCTACCGCTACCGCCACCCAGACGTGCGAACGCGAGACATCCCAGGGCAAACCGAAAGCCCGGCCTGATTCTCTTGATCCGAAATCTCTGGGGTCTACCATTGTATTTCGTACAGAGACGGGAGCGCCCCTTTTAGGTTTTTGTGAGGGGCACGGCACTCTCCCTTACAATGTCTGACGAGAGCGACATGAAAACACTACCCGGTCTAGACCAGCTGATCTCGCTTGGGGGGAAGCACGCTCTGATCACGGGTTCGGCGGCGGGGATCGGCAAAGCAATTGCCTATCGATTTGCGGAAGCGGGTGCGAGTCTATCCCTCGTGGACATCGATGGCGACAACCTGGCCGTGACCGAACGCGAATTGGTCGGGTTGGGGGCTCAAGTTGGCTCGCATGTGGCCGATGTGTCGGACAAGAGCGCAATCGATGGATTGTGGGCGAATCTGAGCGGACGTGAGCCGGACATCCTCGTCAACAACGCGGGGATCTATCCCTTCAAGCGATTCGTCGACGTAGACGGAGCCTTCTATCGGCACGTCATGGAGACGAATCTGGATTCTGTGTACTGGATGTGCCAGCAGATGATCGCCAAACGGATGAAGCGGGGCGGCATCATCATCAATATCGGCTCAACCGACGGGATTCGGCCATTCAAAGAGGGGTTATCGCACTACGGCGTTAGCAAAGCCGGCGTGATTGCGCTGACCAAGACCTTGGCAAAGGAACACGCAAAAAACGGATTCAGAGTCAATGCGATTGTCCCCGGCGGAATACTCCCTCCCGGAGCCAGGGCAGTCGGCAAGCAGATACTCAAACACAAACTGGATGTGTTGAAAACAGGGCTCGAATACATGCAACGGTTGCCCATCGGGCGATTGGGGCAGCCGGATGAAGTGGCGAGGATTGCTTTGGTGCTCGCTAGCGATCTTGCCAGCTACGTGCATGGTGCCGTGATCCCCGTTGATGGCGGGTTCTTGTCCGCCTAACTCCACGTCCGATCCTCCCGCGACAAGCACACCGCAGGATGATCCAATGCGAACTCGGAAGGCACCTCCCCCATTCCGCGACGAAGTGCACCTGAGAGACGATCCATCTCTGCAAATCGTCAATGGTGGATTGCCTGCATCGTCAGGATGGCTTGAAGTGTGAGGCTAGGATTCGCACTTCACACGAAACGAAAGCCGATGAGGTCAGGTCCTTACTCTTGCATTGCAGACACTTGTCGCTCCGAGAGATACGTGGGGTCATGCACTCGTTGTTCGGGCTTCCGAGGACGACGAAGCTTTGCCTTCGGCCCTGATTCGGAGTCGAAGTTCCTTCTTCCTTCCCCACCCTGATTGCGGATACTGGACCCACTCGCGAGGTGAAGGAGGTCTGTCATGATCGATCGGGTTCATCAACACATCGTCTCGGAATTGCCGCAGGGAGCCCGGACGGACACGCTCTTTGTGCTGATTGCCGTTCTGCTGAACCTGCTCATGCTCGGGATCAGCTCCGGGATTGCGCAGGAATCGGCGGACAGCGGAACGACGACGGCGGTGCTGGGGCTATTCATGGCGCTGACGGTGGTCGTCAACCTTGTTGTGGTCTTCGGTCTCCTGAAGGGGAAGGAGACGGGCAGGTCCGCTCCATTACTATTCTTTGTTTTCAACTTAAAAAATTTGTGCGTTTGGGTTTGGGACTAAGATTTAATTCCCCCTTCTTTCTCTTTTTCTTGCTTCTCGCCCCTCCTTTTCTCGCTCCCCTATTTTTCTTTCTTCCCGTTCAGCTTCTTTTCTCTCTTTTCCTCTCGCTTCTTTCCTTTTCTCTGCTGCCAGCTCGTCTCTTCTGTCTTGCTTCTTGGCTTCCCTTTTCTCTGCTCTTCCCATTCCTCTTCTTTCTTTTTTTCTTGCTTCTCGCCCCTCCTTTTCTCGCTCCCCTATTCTCCTTTCTTCCCGTTCAGCTTCTTTTCTCTCTTCTCCTCTCGCTTCTCTTCTCGCGTTTTCTTCCCGTTCCACCAATTTCTCATTGTAGAACTTGGAGGCTACGCTTATTATGTCTTCGGCTCTTTCGCTCATGAATTTCTGATTTTCAATTCTTCTCACAAGGGAAGCAGCCTGATCGGTGAGTCCTTCCTTCTCTGCGGTTTCTCTTTCTTGCTCCATCGCGTGTATGGTCTTCGACGCGAGGTTTTGGATTACTTTGGTGTATCTTTCGCTTGCCCCCGGGTTTTGAGCGCCCTCGAAAATGGCCTTATCCACTGCCGGTCTAAAGTTCCCGCTTTTTTCCGCCTCCTCGGTGAGGATATCGAGATCCTTTTTGGATATGGCTGCTAACGGAGTTTCATACAAACAAGTACTGAGAAAATCGTATAATTTTGCATCGTCTCCGCACAACTCCTTCAACAAATTTGCTTCTTTCTCTTCCTTCTCTTCCTCTTTCTTTTTCTTTTTCCACATAATTCAGTCTCCCTCCTTTGTTGTTCTTGCCTGCCTACTCTTATGCTGATTGAACTCTTAATTCTTTTTTGGGAATCGTCTCAATTGGGATTTCCCCTTTCATTTCAATTTGCAATGAGGTAGTTCTGTCCCTCATCGCTGTTGTAAATGACAATATATCCATGATACCTGGTTGTCAACCTCCATTTCGGAGCTCTGTGGTCGTGAGGGGTTTGGTCCCTACGATGACACATCTTTTTTAACACCCGTGCTACGCTGCGAGATATCAGTCCTAGACCAGGCGAAGACTCGGGCGAAAGGCCAGACCTCTACTCTCGAATTACAGGCACTTGTTGCTCCGAGAGATACGCGGGGTCAGTGGTGCCGGGGGCATGCACTTCGTTGTTCGGGCTTCCGAGGACGACGAAGCTTTGCCTTCGGCCCTGATTCGGAGTTGAAGTTCCTTCTTCCCTTCCCCACGCTGATTGCGGATACTGGACCCACTCTCGAGGTGAAGGAGGTCCCTCATGATCGATCGGGTTCATCAACACATCGTCTCGGAATTGCAACAGGGAGCCCGGACGGATACGGTCTTCGTGCTGATTGCCGTCCTGCTGAACCTGCTGATGCTCGGGATCAGCTCCGGGATTGCTCAGGAATCGGCGGACAGCGGAACGACGACGGCGGTGCTGGGGCTATTCATGGGGCTGACGGTGGTCGTCAACCTTGTTGCGGTCTTCGGTCTCCTGAAGGGGAAGGAGACGAGGGCGAGGCTGATCGGCGGTCTGTTGAAGCTGTACGCCGATCAGCAGGTCGACGGCTACTACGACCCGGGGCTGCTCAATAACTACGGCACCCGATACCACTTGTTCATCGTGGCCATCGTCTGTATGGGAGCCGTCGCCATCGTCGTCCCGCTGCTCTTACGCTAGGGCGCGCGCCGCGGCTGTGTGTTTCCGGAGGGAACGAGGGCGGTTCTTGCTCTCATCCAACGTAACGCTGTACTCTGGTCCTGATGCCGGGACATCGTAACAAAGGAGGTGTATACGATGCGCCGTCGACTGAGGCTGCAACTCCGTGCAGGGAAAGCCCTCTATAACGAGGCCTGTCGCAAGGCTGGGGAGGCCTTCGGCGAGAGTCGATTCCGCGACGCTCTGGCAATCTACGAGCAGTTCGCGAAAGAAAACCCGGATACCCACACCGAGGAAATCCAGCTGCGCACTCGGGCACTCAAGGAGTACATCGAGGACTACGTCGAGAAACCCCAAGGGGCCTCGCCCCCATCCACGCCATCGTAGCGGCTCCACCGAAACCCGATCGGAAAAACTTACATTGCCTCGTCGTGGTTTCGAAGAAAGGCCCTATCTGCGCCTGAGAAGCACCGCGGTCGGTATGATCCGCGAGAAGGAGGTCCGATGCGCTCACTGTGGGAAGGCACATTCCGTGAGCCGGTGTTCTGGGATCTTCTTGGTCATCGACTGACGGAGTTGGCGAAGGTGCAGCCCGGCGCGAACGTGCTCGACGTGGGAACCGGGGAAGGCGCTGTCTTGATTCCCGCAGCCCGTTGCGCAGGACCTACCGGCCGGAGTGTAGGGATCGATATCAGTCCTCGTAGCGTCGAATCAACGCTACGGCAGCTCCACTTTCACGAGATCGATCACGCGGAAGTCCTCGAGATGGACGCACGGGACCTCACGTTTGCCGATGAGAGCTTCGACATCGTCTTGTCGGGGTTTATCGGCTGGGACGATGTCTACGATTTCGAGGAAGAGCGTCTTGAAACGGAGCCCGACGCCATCCCCGAGATGTATCGTGTGCTCAAGCCAGGAGGGCTTGTCGGGATCTCGTCTTGGGTCAACGAAGAGGATGTTGAGCTGCTGCGCTGTCTCCTGGCAGAGACCAAGGGCTGCGAGCTCGACGACGTGCCGCGGCACTACAGCAAAGAGACCGAGTACGGTGTTCGGGAACTTCTGGGCCTCTGTGGCTTCCACGATGTGTGGACAATCGTTGAGGAGCAGTCGTTCGCGTACGCTGACACTGCTGAGTGGTTGGCGGTCCTGCGAGCCTACGGCTGGGAGCCCGAACTGGCCCCGATCGAGGCGGATGAAAGGGCACGCGAGACGTTCGAACGAGAGGTACTGAGCCGGCTGGCCGAGCACCGCGTCGAGGCGGGGGTCCTTTTCTGTCGAAGCGTCGTCTTTGCGCTCGGTCGAAAGCCGCTCGCCTGAATCGCGGGTACGCGGTCGTCCCGGGACGGGTCACTGTGTAACTTCGAGCGAGTCGGAGAACTCCTGCAGAGGATGGTCGATAGTGGTGACGAATTGCTTGCCGTGAAGGCACTTGTCGCCCCGAGGGATCTGATCAGAACTGAAGGCTCGATTTCATTCGTACGGATCCCTGGAAGCCACTCTGCGGGGGGTGTTTTGCGGGCTACTCGCGGGTAGTGTCGAGCTCTGGCCAGGCACGGAGGATCTCGTCGCTCAGCGGAACCGGTCGGCCGGTCTTCTCGTCGAGGAACACTACCGTGATCTCGGCCTCGATACAGACCTCTTCCGACGAAGCGAAGCGGGCTTCTTGTGCGATCACGATCTTGCGGCTACCGGCGCTTGCCGCCTCCGTCGTGACGTGGAGGACATCACCGGCGCTCGCTGGACGGCGGTAGGAGATTGACAGTCTGACAACAACGGGGAAGATCCCGTGTGCCTTGAAGAACGTGGTATCCAGTCCTCGCTCCTCCAAGTGCGCCCATCGCGCTTCTTCCAGGAACTCCAGGTAGCGGGCGTTGTTTACGTGTCCGAAGCGATCCTCGTGATAGCCGCGAACCTTGATCTGCGTCGTCGTCATCCGAGCGAGCCTCCTCCTGATTCTACCGGAACTGTACGCGCTGCCCGCTGCCGGATCCAACCAACATCGTTGCGCGGGGAATCGGGGGACGCATACCCGATTTCCGGTCCGAATTGTGATTTGTGTCCTCCTGATGCCCCGATCGGGCGTGGACGCTGTGGCTAGGGGACAGATTGCAGTGCCCGCCGGATGGACGCCATGCCGTCGAGCTGACAATTCCTCCGGTGTAGCCCGATCCCTCGCCGGTCGGATAGAGACCGTAGACGCCCGTCGATTGGCCGGTTTTCGGGGCGCGCGAAATACGCACCGGGCTGGAACTACGGGTTTCGACGCCGTAGAGAAGGACATCCTCGTGTCAGATGCTATTCAGTTCGCGAAGCATCCGGGCGACCTCGTCGGGGAGAAGGCTCGCCACGTTGGCCGGTCCGGCCCCGACCACAATCGGGCGATGCTCCCTCGGTGCGACGTGTGGGATCACCGGCATCGATTCTGGCTCAACGGCCAGATCAACACGCCCCGGCGCGAACGGCGGGGTGGCACGTCCACCCCGCGTGCGTCGATCGATCGACGCAGGAGGACGAGCCGATCGAGATCGTCCTCGTGGCAGTTCAGTAGCCGAGCAATCGCTGCGAGTGCGTCCGGCTTCTCGTAGTTCAGTTTGACCGAGATCTGGTTGATTCGTAAGCGCATGGTGTGTGCCTTTCGACAGTGAGAATCCATATCCATTGTACGGCGAGACGCGGCGACGCACGTCAGGCGTGTGAGCTCGAGTCAGCAGAACACAGGACGAGTCTGTGGTCCAGGGTCCGATGCTGTATCGAATGTCAAGCCTCCTTCAGGGAAGGGGGAGCAAAACGGTTCGCCGCTCTTGTGGGAGGTGCAGGGTCAGACCTCTGCTCTCGAGTCACAGGTTCTTATTGCTTAGGGTTATTTAGTCGAAACTACAGGTCTGACCCTGAAGCCCCGCATCAACCTCACGGCGCATTCATGGCGTCTTCATGAGGCCTCCACAAGCATGTGGTACTGTCCAGGGCGTCCGAGTGGAAGGCAGGCAGGAGCGGTCACGCCTTCTAAACTCGGATACCAAGACAAGCCCCCCTAATGGGGGCCTTGTCCTTTCCATGAGTTTTTTAGCCTTGTATTGCCAGGTAGACTGCAAAGGCGAAGAGTCCCGCCCCTATTAAGACGAGGAAGGCATCGGCCACAAGGCCGCCCAGACCTCGCCGCCGTAGGGCTCTTCGCAGCATTGGGAGGCCGTGCAGTACAACGGCGGCGGCTGTGGCCGGCTGAATCACTCCGTGCAGCTTGAACGCGGTGGCCTTTCCGATGAGACCCCCGAAGATCCTTGGGTGGAGGATGGCGTACCCACTCAGGAATTGCATGAGCATCAGCGGGGCGAGAAGCCACCCGCTCAACCGGCCGACTATCCTTAATAT
>CAZDDA010000100.1:0-7632 GCA_964504085.1 uncultured Thermotogae bacterium
CATTTTCAACAAAAAGGATTGCGTTCTCAATTCCATTATGCACTTGATCGTCTAGCAGATTAAGTGCATTTCCGCGTCGGTCGGTCAAAGTGATATCAATGTTGTCGATGTCAAAATCAACCTTCCGTAAGTCGATATCATCAAGTGCTGCATAATGGTTTTCTCCGCGTATCATATGCTCCGTGATCGTCATCAATCGAGTCAAAACTCTAGTTCTTCTGATTTCGGATGCCTCCGTCTCAATAGTTTGAAGAGCAACGGATTTTAACTCTTCAATTTTGTTTTTGGCTATTTCGTATTGATTCATCGCTCAATCTCCTTTCCCCGCCGAAGCGGGGTTTGTGTAGGGGTTACGGTTGCATCATGTCCTCATCAACGATTTTCAATTTTTCCGCTTCGCTCATCTTTTTGTCAATACCATAGGCCAAATATGTTCCAGCGTGGAGATAACATTCGGCCTCGTCATCATATACATAAACTCTTTCGTAAGCATCATCAAATCTGTATCTGTCCATTTTCAATCTCCTTTCCCCGCTTGCGCGGGGTTGTGGGGGTTATTGATATTGGTTGAGTATTTTCGCTTCAATTGGCGCCGACTTGATAGCAAGATCGAGGGTTTCCTGGTGTTCGCTCGGGTCCCATCGATCATAAGCCGCATCCATCAGAATATCGTATCGTCGGACGCCGCCATTATCAATTCCGAGCAGCATGTGGGCTGGTGGGTTGTCGTCGTCTCCGTCAATAGCATCCCTCGGAACTTCAAGAAGTTTCCATCGGATGTCTCCATAATCGTCTGATCCGTCCCATTCAACCAAAAAAACACTTGCTTCCCAAATTTCATCTTCTAATTGTCCCATGCTACCTCCACCCCATAGCCTTACGGGTTTTTGTTTTCAGTACATCCACAGGACAATGCAGATACACGTTTCTTACCGTATCCACAGTGTCACCCATCAACACCGCAACTTCCTCGATCCTCATGTTCCCAACAAAGAACAAGTGGGACGCAAAGTAGTGCCTGAACGTGTGTGGACCTCTTCCGTCCCTGCCGTTTTTCAACCCAAGGTCCTTGAGCATCTTGTTAACGATATCCTTTATCCGGCTCACGTTGGGAAAGATACTGCCATCCCATTGAACGGTTTCCCGATATCGGGACATCAAGCGGTAGGTTTCCCTGGAAAAGAACGCCGGCCTGGGTTCCGTCTTGCTATCACTCAAAAACATAGAACCATTTTCCACGTCGATATCCGTCCCTTTCAGGTTGCTCAATTCCTTGGCTCTACACCCGGTTTCGATCAGTAGCGCAACAATAAGCTGGTCCCGCACTGGTTTTTCGGAACACAGGAACCGATACTTTCTGCACATTTCAATCTCACCGGCGTCAAACCACCGCTTTGCGTGCTTGAGCTTGAACTTTTTCCTGCCTTTGTTGGATATGTGGAACGTGTACTCAGACGGGAACCCGGCCCATTTGAGAAAGATTTTAATGTTCGTAAATTTCTGCTGGATACTCTGGTCTGTCAAACCGCGTTCTTTGAGAGCCTGGGCCAAACCGGGTAGCGCTGCATCAATGTCACCCATGTCCATCCCATGGCAATGATCCTCCAGGTCCCGCAAAGCCACCCGGTAGCTGTCACGGGTGTTCTTTGCAAGGCCCATAACCCGTTCACTTGCCAGGTACTCGTCTATCTTTAAGGATACCATCAGCACCTCCACATTTCTTCATGAGACACCCAAGGCATACGCCTACGTCCGTCTCCTCATCGCAGAAGAAGCAGGTCTTTATCTGGTCTTGTTTTTCCTGCTCCCACTTCTCATACAGCTTGTCTATCTCATCAAACAGGAACTCCGTGTCTTCACCCTTGAGTCCCTGCTCCACATCAAACAGGATCATTCGGCTAAGCAGTTCATACAGTGCTGCCATGTCATCCCTGTCCATGTTCTTGGCAACGGTGTACCCACGGCGAACAACTTCAGGTAGTTTTTCCCATTTTTGGGATATGAGGTTCATACGCGAACGAATGTCAACGATCTTGTCAGTCATTTTTTCTCCTTGATTTTTGTTTTAAGGTGGGTATAATGGAGGAACGAATATTGGGCCTCCATAAGCCCACCCCTTTCGACCAAGCGGGATAAGGTTACAGCCTTATTCCGCTTTCCTTTTTTACCATCCTTCCACCTCACAAGCGGCCAGATAATTCTTTCTTGCCGTTTTAAAGCAGCCTACCACCCTTTCATCGTCGTTTTCAAGATCAATTCCCAGGGCATTCAAGGTTTGTTCCGGGTCATGGGTTATGCAATATTCATGATTTCCCAGCTCATACTCAATCGCATTGATCAGAAAGTCGTCATCGAGCATCGCCTGGTCCATCTCCTTGGTCTGTCTCAGCAGCAAGTCACCGAGCGCTTTTGCGTCCGCCTTTCGAATAAACCCACCACCGGGTATCGTACAAATGTTTTCCTTTTCAACACCGAGCTTATCCAGACCCTCTTGGAACTGTTCCTTGTTGAACGCGAACTCCATCGGGAAATTGTTCAGTTGCTCCGTGTGCTTTCGTTTTAACTCCAGGTAAACCATTTCTGTCTCCTTTCAAAACCGATACGAATTATTCGGTCTTCTCACTTTATACATCCAGTTGCTATCCTGATTTCCAGTCCTCCCAAGGTTCAGAACACCACGGGTATTTTTGATCACAAGACCCTCGATTTCCTGGTCCTTGATTACCTCATGGAACACGTCTTTGAACCCGGATAGGAATTGTTCCGTGACACCCACAGGTTCCGCATTGCACCTGAGCAACTTTTTCAGTAGGTTTCTGCGATACCAGAGCGGTTGGCTCACAAGCAACTCACCGTTCCAGATAAACGTGTCGTAGAACATGATTTTATCCTGTATCCCTGGGGCTTTGTTGTGGCGCAGTTCACCGTCCAGCAGGCAGTATCCCGGCAACTTACCCAAGGCTTTCCCGACATCGGGTGGCGGTTTGTAGCTCATTTTTTCACCATGCCGGTTCCAGAACTCCAGCTTGCCGTTTATGCTGTGAAGCTGCAACCGGCTCCCGTTATATTTCCTTTCCGCAACCCACTCTTTTTTGTCGCTGAGTGTGTTTAAAAGCGGCTGATCAATGTGGATAAGCTTGGGTTTTTCGGGGTAGAAATAGCAGAACTTAATGAGCTTCATGACATCACCTCCCGATATCTATTATCCCTTGTGCCAACCCACGCATTTCATGTGCGAGTTCCAATATCTGATCCATTTTATCAGCCGTTACAGGTAGGTCCATTTGCCTGACAGCGTTTTCAACCTGTTCTTGGATGCTTTGTGGGATCTCTTTATCCTTCAGCCTTTTATTGCAATCCCAACCATCCAAGCCATTCCAAACCCAAGCTTCGTCTGGGTACCTGCTTTTGATGTAAGCCCAAAAATAGATATTCCGTTCTTTCAACGATTTGCAATCTTTATATGAGTGGGCGTCATCTCCTTTCCCACCGATGTAAATCCTCAATTTTTTCGCCATAACATTACCTCAAGCTCGGTTTGTACGGCCTGGCAAACGTCCTCAAGGCCGGCAGGTCTTTTTCTCCGACAGTCCCGTACACGCGCCGGTCAAACTCTTCCCTGACTTTCAGGGACACTTTGGTGTCAAAGAACTCTCCGAACCTTGCACCCACCAGGCTCATCAAGTCGGTTTTTAACCCTTCATCCTGAAAAACTTCCGGCTTCAGCATGACGTCAAAGTTCCTTTCGATCAGGGTATCAAACTCATCACCCAGGATTTCAAGAAGCTGGTCCTCATCCTCCGCACTGATAGAGAAGCGGTTGGAACTCACGAACTTCACCTTGTTTCCGTTGTTCCCTGATACGGCATATGAGTGCCGGAACATACCTCCGTATCCCTCCCGGTCTTGCATGGGACGGACGAACCCAATGATATGCTCCCCAGCGTCGTCCTTCTCGGTCTTGGCAATTTTCTCAGCTTTCTTGGCTTCAATGTACCTGTCCACCTGGTCCCTAATTTCCTTGGGTGTTTCCAGGTTGGCCACCTGAGACTTCGCTTTCTTCTTTGCGGTCTTGGGTTTTGCCGTCTTTGCCAGCATATCGTCAAAGCTGACGGGTTTAATTTTCCTTGCTGTCTGTGCCATTATTGCCTCCTTTCATACATCCTTTCACGTTGTTGTTCGTAAAGATGCTCGGCTCTTTCGTCTTCCAGATTCGTCATTGCCTCATAGAACTCTTCCATAGTTTCGTAATCATCCGGGCAACGCTGGTGTTTCCTTTTACCGCAGTCCCCGGACCAAAGCTCGTAAGGGCATGTTCCTGAAAAGCACATTTCAACACCCCCTTTCAGAGATCCAAAGGATCTGCCGATCAATTTCCTTCATCGGACCCACATCCACGATGACGGTCGCAACCGAGCACGCTTTTATATACTGTGCATCCATCCCCAAACGACGAAACCCCTCAGTTTCCTGAAGGGTTTCGTAAACTCTTTCAAGCAAGCGTTTCATTGCACCCATATGACCTCCCTATCCAAATTCAGTCCACGCACGTTCCTCTGGAAGAGCCTGGTTATCCGACAACCATTTCCCGACATCCGTAAGCTGTTTGTGGTACAGGTCGGACTCATCAAAGATGAAATACCTTTCTCCTTCCTCCAGCTGGTCGTAGCGGTCTGAATCATGGTGAACATAAAAATCCACCGGGACTTTCTCGCCGTTTATGTTTGCGTACAAAAACCAGTCGTCCTCTTCGAGGTAATCCAGAACCGAACAACTGTTCCCGTCCTCTTTGATCGACGCTTCGATTTCGCTAACGTCAATGTTTAACTTCCTGATGTTTTCCTCTGTGGCTTCCAGGACATGCCCCCAGCAAGCCATTGTTCCCATTCCCATTGTCTCCTCCTTTCAAAATAGTGACATCTGAGGATTAGCGTCCTCGACTTCCTTAATTCCGTTTTCCACATGAATTATCACAGACTTATTGTAAGCAATATGGTTGTGGACAAGTGAAAAAGCTGTTTCTAATCCGAATCCGCATCGTTTATCAAAATCGCTTAAGGCATTTTCACCTTTTTCAAGAAGCTCGTTGTACCGAGCAATGTCACGATTAAGGTTTTCCTTTTGTCCTTGTAAATATTTCTTGAGGTTATCCAGATATTTTTTCTGGTCTTTAATCGGTTTAACGTAATACTCCAGACCCAGCGGCCTCGGCTTGCCTTGAATCTCATCCACCGGAACCGGATCGTTATCACGATAATACCATGGGTGTCCGGGTCCAAATTCTTCCGTTGCCATAATCACGCCGCCTTCTTGAACTTAATCATCCGTTTCACGGTCCCGTCAGCACTGTACCCGCTCAGGTCGTCCAGTTCATCGGCCATCTGTTTCAACCCGTTCCCCAGGTCCTTGGCTGTGTTCCAGTCTTCCCGAACTTCCTTGGCGTCGGTGCTTTCCAATAGGGACTTGATCTCACCCACCTTGCCTTTGATATCCTCCAGATCAAACAGCTCCGCAACCTGCGTGTATTTCTCGATGATACGCAAAGGCTTGTTGATTGTCCCTTTGGTGATCTTGTCGCCGGTCTCAAAGATTTTGTCGTAGATCGTGTCGCAAGCCTCAATGATTTTCAGGTGCGCCTCTTTGAGGATTTCCTGCTTCAGATCCTCATAGGACTGTTTCAACTCAGCCTGGAATTCTTTCTTGGCGTCGATTAAGTCCTGCGGGTCGGATTCCGTGGCACCCACCTCGCTGATCTGGAATACCAGCCAGGATACGTTGAACTTATTGATAATCCTCTGTGGCGTAGGCCACCGGGCGTCCTGCAAGACGGGGTATTTTCCAATCATTTCGTCTTTGATTTCAGGTAGCCTGTCAGCGATTTCACAGCCGATTGCCTGGTGTTCCGCTCTGATTTTCTCAAGCCCTTCTTTCGCGGCCAGGGTGTTCTTGAATGGAACGAACGTGGCACCCTTCAGAAAGAAAGGTTCACCTACCACCGACATGAGTGCAGCCACCTTGGACGGTGCGCTTGCGGCTTTCACCCGGAACTTATCCGGAAAGATGTATTTCCTTCCAAGGCGAAAAATCTCCTCGATATCATCCGGTTCTTTCTCCAGGTCCTTGGCTGTGAGTCGGTCAGTCCCGGTAAAGGAACTGGTCTTCACCACCCACACACTTCCGTTCTTGTACAGGGTTTTCGAAACGTCTTTTCCCATGTTTTTCTCCTTTCGTACAATTTGGCAATTTAATTTTTTCCCAGATTTTCCTTGTGGAAAACATCCCCTAGCATCCAAGCAAGCAACCTTCCGACATCGGGAAAGTCGCTTGATAAGGTGTTAGAACGGGACGTCCAAGGCCAGTGCCATGATATGATTCTGCGGCAGTTTGTACCCGGTTTCATCCAGGAATTGGAATATCTCGCTTCGGGTGTCCATGTTCTCAGTTGGATCACCGTTATCGTCGAACACCTGCATGAAATACTCCTGCAACGGCATATCGAATCCGTAGTGCAGTTCTTTTCCATCGTCTGTTTTCATTACGTATCTTGACATTTCAACTCTCCATTTCGTAAAGGTTTAACATTGCATCGTATCCGGTGCGAACCATCTCATCTCTCAGATACCGCTGGTTCCGCTCCAGGAAGTCCCTTGCCTGTTCTTCACTCCAGTCGTCATTAAGGTGCATGACATCCGAGACACGCCATGCAACCTTGCCGTACTCTTCCATCATTCACCTCGCTTTTTCAGAAAATCCTCTTTCGTGCAGTTACACGGCTCCCTGCTTCCACAACAGCAGCACTTCAAGGTCGCAAGGTATTTATCGTATCCCGCCGGGGGACCGTCACGCTCAATCAGTCGTTTATCGAACTTGGTTTCTGTTTTCATTTACCAACCTCCCATACTCACCGAAAGTTTCTGCCAACCCGGGCGATCCTCCACCTTGGATACCGTCCACTTCCGGTTCTTCTTCCGACATGCGATCTGTGCCTTGGCAATTCCGTAAGCCTGTTTGAGCAGACCGGCAGTTCCATGTTTATCCCTGACATCGGCACACAATTTCTCCTTCAGGGACTTATCCCAAAAGTCATAGACCACCTTCCAGTCCTTGCCTTTTTTGACAACACCGATTTCATACTTGGCGCCGGGAACCCGGATAGCGTGGTCACATTTTCCCATGTCATCGACAGTGAACCCTTGTGGTAGAGGGTAGTCACCTACATGGGACCCAAACCACTTGTATGTTTTCTGTCCCTCCATCCACTCCCAACCCTGGTTCTTGCACATCTGTTTCAGGGTCGGAAGGTCGTAGGATTCATTCGCTTCGATTGTTGTTACGTGGCTCATTGTTTACCTCCCTTCTGACTGTTAATATTCTCCAAGACATTTTATGTCGTATTCTTCGCCAACAAGTCGGTAGTCTATAATGGGGGATTCGTTGTCTAAAAAACCACCAATTGGATTACGAGCTTCTATTTCTTCTAACTGAACTTCGGCATCGTCTGCCCCATAAGCCAAAAATTCGATTTCATAAATAAGCTGGGCGGTGTATCTTTTTTGAGATTTCCCATCAGCTTTTTCAATTGCTTTTTTCACGATTGAGTACGTACAAGTACCCTCACATTTATCACCGCAG
>CAZDDA010000101.1:0-7594 GCA_964504085.1 uncultured Thermotogae bacterium
TCAGGAAGGGATTGCCGGAACACATTCGCTCAGACAACGGCCCTGAGTTCTGTGCCAAGGCGGTACGAGAGTGGCTGGATCGGTTGGATATCGGCCCGTTGTTCATCGAGCCAGGGAGTCCGTGGGAAAACGGCTACAACGAGAGCTTCAACGGCAGGCTTCGCGACGAGTTGCTCAATGGGGAGATCTTCTACACACTCCAAGAGGCGAAGATCCTGATCGAGCAGTGGCGTAGACAGTACAACGAGATCCGTCCACACGGCAGTTTAGGCTACAGACCACCTGCACCTCAGACCAGAACGATGATTCCAACATTCGCCTTGGCGGGAGGTGGTCGATTAGACTAACTCTAGAAGTGGACCGGCCATGGGGGGCTGGTCACCCCTTTTCCTATTGAGGAATGTCTTCGAACAACAAATATTCGCTTCCGGAAACAGGCCCTTGCACTGCAGGCAAGCGGGATTCGGGGAATAGCGTTAATAGGCACAATTACATTTGACAGATATTCAGATACGTGTATAATAATGATACACCATGCATCCGTCACGCATTATGCTTAACACACTGCGAGGTGACTGAATGAAGTTCAGTCCGCGTACGGCAAAGCTTCTTATCAGCATAGCTATTGGTCTATTAATCACGTCGATTGGCCCACTTGCGGAATCCGCAACGTATTGTGGAGCAAGCTTTCCCAATGCTGATCGCTCCTTTGCCGACCGCGTCGTCGCCTATTGTGCGGCAAGCTGCGTTCGAGGAGCGTACGGCAATCCCAGCAAGGCGCTCGGTCCTCCCGACTGCGGCTACGGAGACTGTAGCGGTGGATGCGTCGGATGGTACGGGTGCGACACGTGTGCCGTCTCCCTCGGATTCCGGGTCAGCGCCTCGGACAATCGCGGCTACCTGGTCTTGGAGTTCGTGGACAACCGCCTGATCGACGTTCCAGGAGACGACCTGTTTGTCTATGTCACCAACGATCGTCCAGGCCTTGTGGAGATCAGCCCCGACGGCATCACCTTCGTGGCCGTGGGCCAAGTTCGCAAGTATCCGGGAGCGATCGATATTGCACCGTTCGTTGCCGGTGAAGAAGAATTCCAATTTGTCCGCATCAGTGACGTCCCCGCGGACGAAGAGCGTTCCACATGCCCGGGGCCGAGTATCGACGCAGTCGGCGCCATGGGGCTGACGCGGCAGGTTGATCCCGAGCCCAATGAGGCCTTCGGCGCGCTCGAAGTGCTGCCGTTGGGAGAACTGGCGATTGCCGCCGAGATCCGCCCAGCAGAGGCCCTCTTGCTCATTCTCGATACTTCCAGCAGCATGGCCGAATCCTTCGAGCACGCCAGCAAGCTTGAGGTCGCCAAGCAGGTTCTTCTGGATCTCATAGAGGAAATCCCGGACGGAACACAAGTCGAGTTCAGGAGTTTCGGGGGATGCGAAAATTGCCAGCTTCTCGTGCCGATCGGTCCGATCGACCGCGTAGAGCTGCGGGCAAAGATCCAAGCCCTGGCCAGCGGGGGAGCGACTCCCCTCGCATACGCTCTCGAACAAGCGAAGGAGGACTGCGCGCAGATCCCCGGCTCGAAGCTCCTCGTACTGGTGAGCGATGGCATGGAAACCTGCGGCGGGGATCCCATCGCCGCGGCGAGGGACTTGGTCGCCCCGGGGTACGATTTACGCGTCCACATCGTCGGTTTCGATGTGGCACAGTATCAATACGCGCGTGAGCAGCTCCGGGAGATCGCTGAGGTTGCAGGCAGTGTGTACTTCTATACAGGCGGCTGACCTGCCCTGAGTGGCCGGCTCCCTCCGGATAGATAGGGGCGTACCATCGGATTTTGCATCGCACTCTATTCCCGGTAGTACACCGGACTTCAGTCCGTGGTGGTTTACTACGCTCCTTTCATTACACGTCTACTTCGAATCGAGTTTGTAGGTGCGGTGTATCATCTCAATAGTCGAGGGAACGCCCAACAGAAATATTGGTGTCTACGTACCCCTCAATCTAAACTGTTCACCTCCTCTCGGGCCAGGGTGGCTCCTGCTCCACACCCATAACCTAAGGATTTCTTCCCAGCCTCACATTCCCTCGTCAAGCGGAGTCACAAAGGGTTCGGACTCACGAAGCACCATCGCCTGCAGATCGGCCTTGGCACTTCCGGCTCACGGTCATGTCACTGGACAGGTGTGATGCTTACGGTCATCATTGAAAGACCCGCCATGGAAGAACTAGGAAGCGACATACGCCACGTCATCCGGGAAGAGACGCTGTTTGCGGGGATCCGAAGGCCGATCAAGGGCCGCGATGAGCTTCTCCCCAGGATGGAAGAGGTCCGCAGGGCGTGTGAGGGAAAGGCAGTCGGCCCTCTCACGCACATCTTCCGCTTCGATACGCCGGTTGAGGGCTTCGATTCGGAGATCGGGTTCCCGGTCTGCGAAGAGGTCAACGTGGGAGACATCAAGACGCACACCCTGCGAAGGCTTCACTTCTTCTCGCTGCTTCACACAGGGCCGGTGAAACAGCTCCGCGAGACCACGGGCAAGATCTCTGCCCACATGAACCGCGTCGGCCTCTCCTGGGAGCTGGAGCTTGTGGAGATCTACCACCAGTACGATCCAAACGACGAACGCCAAAACCGGATCGAGGCACGGATTTCCTTTCTGGCCTGGCCGGAGGTGTATTGGGAGCAGCTCGTCCGCGTGCTGGGGACCGATCTGGCGGAGGAAATCTGGGCCGGCGGAGAGGGGATCACGCCGTTCACCCTGGTCGATGACCGCGCGCGGTGGGTGGCAGAATCCCTCGAGCGGCTGAAGCGGCACACCGATCAGGATCAGCAGTTCGACATCCTGTCGCGCGTGGCGCTGGTCCGCCCTTGCGAGGACACGGCCAAGTACAAGGCGCTGTACGAGGCGTCCGGCCACAGCGTCGAGGCGGTCCTCGATGCACAGAACAAGCAGCTTGCGGGCACGCGCACCGGTGGGTTCATCGATCCACCGTGGGTCGACAAAAAGGTGATTCATCTGAGCAAGGTGGCCTACAACCGCGAGGCATACGACCAAGCGCAGACGCACGACGAGCTGCGCAAAGCGTACTGCTTCTGTTCGCTCATCCGCGAGGCCACTGACCCGAAGGTCGACCCGATCTTCTGCTATCGCGCCGCAGGGTGGGCAAGGCAGTTCTGGGAGCCGATCCTCGGGGTCGAGTTCAAGCACTGCACGATCGCCAAGTCAATCCTCAAAGGCGACAACGTCTGCGCTTGGGAGTACAGGCTAGATCGCTAGTCCATCGGGTTGGTGGCAAGCCTTGAAGTGTTTGTTCTCTCGTGACCGTACTTGAATGGCGGAGGGGCTCTTCGCTTACCTAGATCTGCTCGTCGGATGATGTCGAGGACGGCTTGCCTTCGCCGAAGACCATCGCCTGCAGATCGGCCTCGGCGGCGGCGATCTTCGATGCGTAGTGCTGTAGCTGTGCTCCGAGAGAGGAGAGAGGGCGGCTGGCCTTGTATCCGGCCTTCATCTGCGCGAGCCAATCCTCGATCACGGCGCAGTCGGTCTCGCGGTAGGCACCTTCAAAAGAGATTGCCTCCAGGGGGAGCTTGGGCGGCATGGGCGGACGGCCCGCGCTCGGGTAGCCGAAGACGATGGTCGCGATCGGGATCACTCTGCCCGGCAATGCCAGCTTCTCTTTGAGGTAGCCAACGTCCAGCAGACCACTTTGGCCCGTCTCGGAGAGCATCACCGACGAGACACCGAGCGTCTCGGCGGCGATGGTCATGTTCATCGCTGCCAAAGATGCGTTCATCACCGCCACGGTGTACTCAACCAGAGGACTCTGCGGGAACGCATCGAAGGCCCCGCGGACGCGGTGCGTGTCCGCGAGGATGATGATCGCCCTCGGTGCACGAAATGGTATGGGCCGGCCAAACATTTGCTGCCACGAATCGGCGGTGAATGTGGGGAAACTCCACGTCTGCAGGTTGACCGTGGACGGGGCCAATCGGCCGGCTTCGAGGATGGCGGCGAAGACGTCCTCCGGAATCTCCTTCTGGATGAAGCGCCGCACGCTGCGGCGGTTGAGGACGACGCTCAGCGCCAAATTGTTCTCCAACGACGGCGGAATCCGGGGCTTGCCTTTTACGATGCGCACCAGGCTTCGTAAAAAGCCGATCACGCCAATACGTTTTCCCGTCACGAGGTCACCTCTGTTCGCCGACGACCGAGGACTCCACCTTCGCGTGCACCTTTTCCTTCTCGGCGACCGAAAGCATGCCGCCGTAGAGGCGGTACTCGTCCATGCGGCAGGAGTTGATCAGCGTGCCGTTCCACACCGTCATGTCGGGGCAGCTGTCGCACATGTCGGCCACCCCGCTTGGCTGGATATCGGGCGCCTGGATGATGCCGATCGATTGGAACCAAACCGGCGAAAACAGCCGCAACGGGTGGCGAAGAATGTCCAACCATCGGTTTTTGGCCGCTTGCCGCACGTTCGCATCCCACGGCGCCATCAGGAAAGCAAAGCGCGCGGCCTTCATCTGCGCGAGATACGCGATGTAGGTCCCGCAGAACAGGTGATGGCCAGCCTGGACCAGCTCCATCGTCTTTCTTCCGATCGACCCGTACATGCGTTGCTTGGACCCGATGACGGCCCCTGCCAGCCACTTGAACGAGTCGTGTCGCACCGTGCCGCCCAGATACCCAGCCAGTTCGAACGCGGGGAAGTTCTCCTTGATGATCTTGTAAACCTCGGGGCCAGTGACGAACTCCTCGTCGAAGCGCTGCGTCGTGTAACTGAGCGCGCTCGCGTCCACTTCTTGCCCCTGGGTGTCAAATCCGACTTGGGCGTCGGTATCGAGCGTGCGGTAGGTGATGAAGACGACGCCGTGAACCTTATCGATGTTCGCCTGCGCCCACCGCACGACCTCAGGGACCTCGTGGTAGGTGGAAGGGTAGACGGTCGAGTTAAAGATGGTGAGGAGCCTTCCCTCAGCGGCGATCATGTCGGCGATCTGCTCGCGCAGCTCGTTGTGCTGCCTCTCGCTCTTTCCCTCCCAGCCGGGGCGATTCTGGTGACTGTCGATGTGGAGGGTAAAGCCGGTCAGGCCCGCTTCTTTTAGCTCGCGCAGGAGCGGCGGCGTCAACCTTGCGGCATTGGTGAGGATGATCGGCTTCATGCCGTTTTCGGCGATAAAGGCAACGACATCGACGATCTGTGGGTGGACCAGGGGCTCACCGCCAGCAATCGATACGTTGTCGGGGTTGCGCCACCGCTTGAAAAAGAGGATCTCCTCCTTGATCTCGTCCAGCGTTTTGTGGCCGGTCAGCCTCTGTCGATAGCAGCCTTCGCAGTGCAGGTCGCAGATGTCGGTCACTTCCAGCCAGGCAATGGGGTTGTCATTCTTCGACCACGGGAATCGATACAACTCGCGCTTGTCAAGCGTCATGCTTCCTCCTCGTCCCTTTCTACCATGGATTTGACCTTTGATCCCAATGTGTTTGCCTGACGTGGGCAATTCAGATGATTCAAGTACTGCGCCGGGGCATGACAGACCGTGAAAGAGTGCCTCTAGCCACTGCCAACCGAGGTACGCGATACGTCTGATGCCCTGTTCTGCTTGTTCACTGCCAGGTTCCGGCGTAGGTCGTCCTGTACGGATTCACCTTCATTGCCGTATACGACCAATGCAGCCTCACGAGCTGCCGCATGTGCAACAGATCGTGCGCCACCCAGGAGACGAAGACATCTCCGGCCGTGATCCGGCCGAATGGAGCGTCTCGGGCCTCGTCCCAATTCGGTGACGACAGACCTCTCAACCAAGCCAGGGATTCCTCCCGCGCAGCGAGAAAACCCTCCAGGGCTGCTTTCAGATCCCGCTCGTTGTACTTGTGCTGCGCCACCCAGCCTTCGGGGTCGATGCCGGGCCAGGGATCGTTGGGTCGATGCAGGGTGAAGTCTATCCGGACCCGGAAATCCTCCTTCTCCTCATCGAGAAGGTGACTGATGACCTCCTGAATCGACCAAGAGGTGGGATCGGGCTTCCAGTGCGCTTGATGATCTGAGACACCCTCTACAAGGACACGTATGCGATGCGCATTGTCGGCCATCTGTGATAGAAGGTGCTCAAAATCCATTTCTCGCTCCTCGAATACTGGATAGGATGTCGCTCAACAGTGATTTTGGGGCCGCTTCACAACATGGTCCGTTGGCAAGAGGGGCAGTTGGATCTCGTTTTGCTCCCACAGGCCCACGGCCGCGACGACGCTAGCTATCCTGCCCGCACTCCATTCGGCACCGGCCTTTCGGGAACCGCGAGAACGGGGGTGATTCCGTCTAGATAACCCAGGTCGAACAGCATGCCTTCCGAGACTTCGCCGGCCATCTTTCGTGGGGCCAGATTGACGACAAACAGGGCCTGCCTCCCCTTGATTTGTCTAGGGTCTTCGCGTTCCTGCTTTATGCCGGCAAGGATTGTTCTTTTGTGGTCGCCGAAGTCCACGACGAGTTTGACCAATTTCTTGGAACCGGGGACATCATCCACCGACTCAATCGTGCCGACTCTGATGTCCAGCTTCTCCAGGTCCTCTATGACAACGTTTGGCTTGACGGGCGCTGGTTTCATGTCTTCTCCCGAATGGTTTGATAAAGGGGCTAACAGCTATTATACCGCACGGCTGCGACAAAGTACGAAGACCATCGCTGCTCGCCAACTTCACTCCTGTTAAGAATGTGCAGCGATGCTGGTTCACACACTGGCGTGCGCATCCAACGGTGGATCTGCCTAGAAAGCTCTCACTGGTCTTTTTCTCGACGGCGTTTCTCTTACCTTCTGCAATACGTAGACGACCCAGGGAGCAATCCTTGTTTCATTGACCCATTCGTACGGCTCGTCTTCCTTGGCTAGCGGTTTGTGGGTTGCCATGACGTGCAGCCCGGCTTGCCGGTAGGTCTCCTGATACGCTTCATCCGACCACACCACATCCTCTACCGGCCTGCTGTCCGCCACGTCCGTCATGACAATCCTGACCCTGTCTCCGCTTTTTGCCTCCCTGTTTTCCGGGTAATCCTTGGTAGAGAACGACGCCCATTCGTGGGTGTAGATCTGCGGCGCCGAGACGAGATTGATGATCCGTCCGTCGTTTTTCAGCAGTCGCCTCATTTCTGCAAGCAACTTGACCTTCTCCTCCATCGTCGGAACGTTGTCGAAGGTGAAGATAGCTACCGCAAGATCGTAGGCGGCTTCCTCGAATTGGCTCAAGTTCCCCTCGTCGATGAGTCGATAATCTCCATCGGGATCGATCTGTCTGGCCTTTGCAATCATCTCGCCGGCAATGTCTACTCCCACCGTGTCGAAGCCGAGGCTCTGTAGAAATCGCGTGGAGCGTCCTGTTCCGCAGCCGATGTCTATCGCTCTGTCGCCGGTGACGTAGCGAGCGATGATCTCCGGCAGGTCCCGGTATGCCAGGTAGTACGTGCCGGGAAACTCCAGCGTAGCGTAGGTCTCTGCACGCTTTGCGTCTTCATAGACGTTGAGGTGATCCATCTCAGACTAACTTACTCAAGTTGTGGTCCAGCCTCTCCACGAGTCCGGTAATCTCCTGCTCG
>CAZDDA010000102.1:0-7592 GCA_964504085.1 uncultured Thermotogae bacterium
GGAGGGAGCGTCCGGTGTAAATCCCTGCGGTCAGGCCAGCCGGCCCGGCACCGATGATCACCACATCGTATAGTGTGCCTTCTTCCATGATTTCGATTATAGGAGAGCCCTATTGGAGGTCAAAGTCTTCCAGAGAGAAGACGCCCTTTGCTTTCTCCATTACTTGCTGGATCTTAAGCTTCGCCTGATCCAATTCACTCTTGATCGTTGTTGCCAGGGCAAGACCCTCCTCGAATAGGCTGAGGGCTTTCTCCAAGGGAAGATCGTTCTCTTCCAGATGCTTGGTGATCTGTTCCAGCTTTTTTAACGCCTCATCGATCTTCAACCAGCGGTCACTTCCTCTACTTGGGAGATGATACTACCATGCTGTAGGCGGGTTTCAATACATTGCCCCGGAGAGAGGGAAGCTGCGTCCCGGAGTGGGATCGGCTTTCCGAGAGGAAAGGTGAGGGAGTAACCCCGACGGAACGGCAGCGTAGGGTCAGAGAGGCGCAGGAAGCCTTCCAGGCGGGTACCTTCGAGGCTTCTCTTCTTCCACGCCTCGCTAGTGCGGCGAAGAATCTTACTGAGGCGAAAATCGAGGTCCTGGTTGAGCCTCTCCACTTTCCGGTTCGGGATCTGGAAGATGTACCCCTTGAGGCTGCTTTGTAGCCGCCGAGTTCTCCGGTCAACCAGGGTATCCAAGTGTCTCTCCGTTTGTGTGATCCAAGAGGAGAGGAGGCCAAGCTGCTCGGTCCGATTAGGGGTGACGAGCTCGGCGGCAGCAGAGGGGGTTGGGGCTCGTAGATCGGCGACGAAGTCAGCGATGGTGAAGTCAATCTCGTGGCCAACAGCCGAGACGATTGGGATTGGGCAGGCAAAGATTGACCGAGCCACCTGCTCGTTGTTAAAAACGGCAAGGTCTTCGAGCGACCCTCCTCCGCGGCCGAGAATCAGCGCATCTAGGCTGGCCTGTTTGCTGCTGAACGTCTCAGCGCAGGCGATTGCCGCGATGATTTCATCTGCTGCGTAGCCCCCTTGCACTGCACTTGGGAAAAGAAAAACCTCGACCAGTGGCCAGCGACGCTCAAGGGTGGAAAGGATGTCGCGGACCGCTGCCCCGGCTGGAGAGGTGATTACGCCAATGCGGTGCGGAAAAGGCGAAATGGGTTTCTTGTGTCCCGCATCGAATAGGCCCTCGGTTTTCAGCTTTTCTTTCAGTCGCTCGAAGGCGAGCTGAAGTGCGCCCAGACCTGCCGGCTGGATAAGGGAGACGATAAACTGGTACCGGCCACGTGGTTCGTAGATGGTCAGTCGGCCAAAAGCGAGAATCTCCATCCCGTTTTCGAGTACCGGAGCAGGAAGAAGTGCCGAGTGCCCTTTGAATCGAGCTGCTGCAATCTCGGAAGCCTTATCTTTGATCGTGAAGTAGAGATGTCCAGATGGAGCGCGGACCAGGTTTGATATCTCTCCCTTTAGCCAAGCGGATCCGAAATTCTTCTCGAGGATTCCGCGGGCCTTGCTATTCAGTTCGGATACGCTATAGACGTGTTCTTCGAACATCTCTATCGAAAGAGTGTATCTTCTACGCGGTAAAAAGGGAAGAGGAAGCAGGAAACCTTGAAAACCAGGGCCTTCCTTAGTATAGTCGGACCGATGGTTAATGGTGGTGACGGCTTGTTTCCTGTCACCAAGCGCTTAAAGAAGCGCACAGACTTCCAGCGGATCTATCGCGATGGTGAGGCGATAGAAGGGACATATTTTACTTTTCATATTCTTTCGAGAACGGGCTCAAATCGGCTGGGAATCAGTATTTCGCGTGGATGGGGAACAGCGGTAGAGAGGAATCGGATCAAGCGCCTCATTCGCGAGGCGTTTCGCCGTCACGATGAGATTTTCTCGGATATGGATACCATCGTACGGCCGCACGAAGTATGTAAGGGGCATCGAGCCAAGGAGATAGAAAACTCATTGATTGGGGAGTTTCGAGCTGCGGTTAGGATGGAGGCGGAGCATGGAAAAAGCGATCGTTTACCTGACGAAAGAAGGATACGGTCTGATGCAGCAGGAGCTTGATCAGGCCAAGAAGATTCTCTATGAAGAGATCCCTGAGAAGCTGAAAGCATCGAAGTCGAATGGCGGCGATCTACGGGAAAACAAGGAATACATGTTCTTGCAGGGAGAGCAGCAATACTATGAGCGGGAGGTACTTAGGATTTCCGCGATCCTGGAGGCGGCAGAGATCATCCCCGATGAGGACATCTCAGCGGAGGAGATCGGGATCGGGACGAGCTTCATTCTTCAGGATCTAGGAATCAAGGAAAGCGGTACATTTACTCTCGTGAGTCCGGTCGAGATTGACCTGGAGAAGGGGAAGATCTCGCTTTCCTCGCCGGTGGGAAAAGCGCTTCTTGGAAAGAAAAAGGGGGATGAAATCAAAGTCAAGCTCCCTTGGGGAACAGCCCACTTTAAGGTCATCGCGATCAATACAGCAAGACCGAGTACTGATGAAGAATGAACCTCTAGTTCAGGTGAGGCTGAAGAAACTTCAGGAGCTGAAGGAGCGGGGGATTGATCCGTATCCGGCCCGGTTTTCCCGTAGCCACAGCGTGGCTGACGTCATCGCTTGTTTCTCCCGCCTTCGTGAGGAGGAGCGAAGTGGTGAGAGGGTAGCGATCGCCGGGCGGCTGATTGCGATGCGGCGTATGGGCAAAGCAGCGTTCTTTGACCTGCTCGACGATGGCAATAGGATCCAGGCGTATGCGTCAACGGAGCAGATGGAAGAGCCAAGCTTTCGCGAGCTTGGGACCAGTGATGTAGGAGACTTTCTTGGTGTGATTGGCGAAGTTTTTTGTACCAAGAGTGGAGAACTGACCGTAGCGGTAGCGGAGTGGAGGCTTCTTGCCAAGTCGCTTCGTCCGCTCCCGGAGAAGTGGCATGGCCTGAAG
Organism: uncultured Thermotogae bacterium; assembly: GCA_964504085.1. Taxonomy (GTDB): domain Bacteria; phylum Bipolaricaulota; class Bipolaricaulia; order UBA7950; family UBA9294; genus CAZDDA01. The sequence continues at coordinate 2,928 of CAZDDA010000102.1, forward strand.
GACGTTGAACTGCGATATAGATATCGCAGCCTTGATTTGATGACCAACCAAGGCGTGCGGGAGGTATTTCTTCGTCGCTCTCGCCTGATCGCTGCTATGCGGCGCTTCCTCGACGCACGGGGCTTCATCGAGGTAGAGACGCCTATGATGCAGCCCCTTGCAGGGGGTGCCACTGCCCGGCCGTTTGTTACCCATCACAATGCTCTCGGTATCGATCTCTACCTGAGGATTGCGCCCGAGCTTTATCTGAAACGGTTGGTAATCGGAGGCTTGGCTCGGGTCTACGAGGTAGGCAAGAATTTCCGCAATGAAGGGGTCTCCACAGAACATAACCCCGAGTATACGATGTTGGAGATATACGAGGCGTACAGCGACTACGAAGGGATGATGTCCTTAGTGGAAGCATTGGTGAGCGGAACTGCGGGTGAGGTTGTCGGGTCAATGCGGGTCGCTTATCAAGGGAGTGAAATCGACCTTGCTCCACCCTGGAAGCGGATTGGATTGGAGGAAGCGGTTGAGCAGGCAACCGGTCTTGGCATCAGAGAAACCTCTGCCGAACACATCCTTGGTCAGGCGGAAGGCAAAGGGATCGAACTTCCGCAGCTTTCCCGTGGGAGGATGGTTGAGCACTTGTTCGAGGAGTACGTACAACCGGGACTCATTCAGCCGACGATTGTCAAAGACTACCCGACGGACATCTCCCCGCTTGCCAAGCGCAAGCTTGATTCAGATGGTGTCGTGGAACGATTTGAACTGTTTGCTGGAGGGTTGGAAATCGCCAACGCGTTTACTGAGCTCAACGATCCGCTCGATCAAAGCGCGCGATTTGAGGAACAGGAACGGCTACGGAAAGCCGGGGATGAGGAGGCGCAGCAAATCGATGGGGATTTCCTGTTTGCTCTCGAACATGGGATGCCGCCAACAGGAGGAATTGGAATCGGGATTGACCGTCTAGTGATGCTTCTCACCGACTCTCGCTCTATTCGTGACGTGATCCTCTTTCCTACACTGCGTGCCAAGAAGGGACGCTGATGGGGGCTTGGGCACGGCTCGTGAGCCGGTTTGATCTAGTCATTGAGACGTTTCTACGATGGGACGCTGACACGATGTTGGCGATCAGTGAGCACCCGGCCCTGAAACGGGTTTCGGGCGTGCTGGTTGCGGCTACGTATCTTGGTGACGGCTACCTGTGGGGTGGACTCGCTCTGGGGTTGATCTTGTTTGGACGTCCGATAGATCGAACGTACGTTTTGATCGGGCTTGGGATAACGATTGTCAGTATCACGCTGTTCCGTTTGTTCAAGATTCTGTTCAATCGGCCACGGCCACTACTTGTTGTCTTCGGCCTCCGTTCGCGTCTGATCGACAGCCACTCTTTTCCTTCCGGACATGCAACCATTGCATTTGGACTTGCCTGGGTGATCGCCGTGTGTTATCCTCATTTGCTGGCTCAGCTTGCAGCCTATCTGGGAGCAATCACAATCGCCGTGTCCCGCGTCTATCTAAGGGAGCACTATCCTCTGGACGTCATCAGTGGCGCGCTTCTGGGCTCCTTTACCGCTGCCTATCTTTTCCCCGTGTTTGCTCGGCTTCTCCTTTGACGGCAACGGTTTTGCCTCCGTACAATGGGGAATGTGCTGCGAACTCGTTCAATCGCAAGGAGAGATCAATGCAGGAATTCATTTCTAAACGGGCTACGGGGATGAAGCGGTCGGTAATTCGTGAACTGCTTAAGCTGGCCGAAAGGCCGGAGATCATCTCGTTTGCCGGTGGGCTTCCCGACCCTGAAACTTTCCCACATGACGAGTTGGCGGAGATTGCCGCCGACGAGCTGCGCAGTAATTACCGGAATGTTCTTCAATACGGTTTGACTGAGGGGAGCACGATCTTGCGCCGGGTGATGCTCGACTGGCTGCGGCTGCAAGGCTTCGATGTCAATGTCGAGCAGATGGTGGTAACAACGGCATCACAGCAGGGATTGGATCTGCTGGGCAAGGCATTCCTCGATCCGGGAGATGTTGTCTTCTGCGGGCTACCGACCTACCTGGGTGCGATTCAAGCGTTCACTCTATTTCAAGCGGAAAAGATCGGCATTCCACTGGAAGAGGATGGTATGGATCTTGACGTCTTTGAGCAGCGAGTTGGTGAGGCAAGACAGATGGGGAAGACGCTCAAAGCGGTGTACGTCATTCCGGATTTTCAGAATCCAACAGGGATAACGATGTCTCTTGCCAAGCGAAGGAGGCTCCTTGAGATTGCTCGCCGGGAGGAGTTGTTGGTTTTCGAGGACAATCCCTACGGTCAGCTCCGCTTCGCCGGAGAGCCGATCCCATCTCTCCAAAGCCTGGATGCCGACGGCCGTGTGATCCTGCTCCTGACACTGTCCAAGGTGCTGTCGGCGGGGCTGCGGCTGGCAATTCTGGTCGCCCGCAGTGATCTGATCGATGTTCTCGTGCGGGTGAAACAGCCAACGGACGTGTGTACGTCCAAGTTGACCCAGCATCTGGCGGCTCGTTATTTCCTAGACTATGATATAGAGGATCACTTGAGAGTCCTTCGTCAGAGCTATTGCAAAAAACGCGAGGCAATGATCACTGCGCTCGAGACGTATATGCCTAAAGAGGAAGGTATACATTGGACGCGTCCCGATGGCGGCTTCTTTCTGTGGGTTCGCCTCCCGGAGGAAATTGACGCCGAGGAGATGTTCGCTAGGGCCCTGGAACACAAAGTCGCTTATGTTATCGGGAACGCGTTCTACGTTGATGGGGGTGGGAAAAATACGATGCGCCTGTCCTACTCCGTGAGTACAGAAGCGGAGATTGAGGAAGGGATCAAACGCCTGTCTGGGGTTGTGCGCGAAGAACTTGCCGCACGGCGTGTGAGTCTGGCCACCTGAGGAAGAAGTCGTCATGCGTAGCCAGGCAATTACTCAAGAAGCAGGCTCTTCATTTGAACGAATGGCAGTACGTCCTTGCTAGGGACAACAGCACTCTTAATCCCGGTCTGATTGGGCTACCTGTTTGCCTCCCTCCAGTTCGTCGAAGGGTCAATCATGGAGGGCGATGGGTCAAATCGTCAGTTATCGTGGGTGCCTTTTGCCGCTGTGCAAGGTGTGGCCCCGGAAGGTCATCGCTTCAGTTGTTGTGCAATCTGCTCGGGGACGGGGCGGGGGATTCCCGCGCGGGCGGTATCTCCTCGATGTTCGCTTGCCGATGGACAGCAGTACTGGAGTGAATAGAAGCTACTTGGGGCTTCACATGGAGTCAGGAAGAATTTGATGTATGACCGCAGGTGATGGCGAAAAATGGTGTTTCTGCCGAGCGATGCGGATTGCGTACGTCCTTTGAGGATGAGCTGGGTGACGCTCTGGGTTCGTTGTAGGTGGGAGGCATCTGCGCGGGAAATGTTCCGCGCAGATGCCTTTCCCGAGTGCGTCTAGTGAATCGGTGTTGTAGGGAACGCTCGCTAGCCGCTGGCACTCACCAGCTGCACTTTCCTTCTCGCGAAGGTTGCTACTTGAGGCTGGCCATGAGTAGAGAGAATCTGGGCAGCCCTCTGAAGGCCGCTCCCGACGTCGTGAGCCTCATGGGAGTCTGACCCGAGGGTCAGTAAGGGAATCTGACACCGAGTCTCTGCCAGTGAGAAATAGAGTTCAAGAAGTTCCCTCGATGGATAGACGTCACAGATTGGGTGCCTCAGCCCTTTCGTATTGATCTCGAGAGCGATCCCGTCATTCAGAAGCTGCCTAAGGAACTCCTGGGCCACGCCTCGATACTTCTCGAACGGGACATGAGGTATAGCTGAGCCGCTATTCCTTCGGATTAGATCAGGATGGGCTATCACGTCAAAAAGGCGGCTCTCTGCGGCCTTTGTTAGCAACAGAAAGTACTCACGGAAGAGCGCTTCCGGGCTGGCTTCCAGCAACAGGGCGCGAACGGACTCTTCAGTGATGATCCTTCTGTGGCGTAGTTTGTGGACGGCGCCGAGCACGAAATCGAGGGGCTCATCTAGGGCATCTTCGATCCGGCTCAGAAAGGAGCGAATCTCTCTCTCCCAAGGCCGTTCGTAATCCACTTCAAGGCCCAGCCGGATTCGTATGCTGGGGTGCTTGGATTGGCAGTCCCGAACGGCTTGGCTGTGCCGCAGGAATGCAGGGATGAAGGTCTGACTGTCAAGATCCCCCACCGCAAGGTGATTTGCGAAGCCGATTTCGCGAAGACCTAAGGCGAGCGCCCTGTGGCAGCAATCCTGTACGGTAGCCTTTGAGTCAGCACTCAATGAAGTATGAATGTGATAGTCAACAAGGTACATGGATGTATTCCTCCGCTTGAGGCTAGTCTGGGCGTTTCTTGGGGATTGCCGAGCCACCCACAATAGGAGATCGGAGTCTACCCTCTGTCACAGCGGGCCGCAAGTGTCCAGATACCATGTGCTCTAGTTGGCGAGGGATGTTCAATGGGGGCATCGACTATCCAGGGCCACGGAGATCCTCGTTGCCCTGATTGTTGTAGCGTTCTCGTGGTGTAGTCGTTGACCGGATTATTGCTCGGTGGGAGCGTACAAGTATGTGGGAAACGGAGATTACGTAAGACATTGCGCACCATGAGAAAACAGGGCGACCTGGGGCAATCGATCTTTCTCGGTCGATCGGTGGGCAAGGCGATC
>CAZDDA010000103.1:0-7586 GCA_964504085.1 uncultured Thermotogae bacterium
CATTGAAAACGTTGACCAACTGAAAAGGCAACCCAAGCGAAACCTTGATGACGTCCCCGCCCCGCATGATGATTGCGAACAGAAGCGAGGTGATGATGACCGCAAGCGGATTGCGCCGCGCCAACCACGCGACGATGATCGCTGTGTAGCCGTATCCCATTGAAACGTGGGTCGGCCCCAACAGCATGTGGTGAATCCCCGCAACCTCTCCGACCCCGGCCAGGCCGGCCAACCCTCCGGAGACAACCATCGCCAGTACCGTTATCTTGAAGTGGCTGATGCCGGCAAACTTTGCCGCATGAGGGTTCTCCCCCACAACGCGAATCTCGAACCCCCATCGTGTTCGTTGTACGAGAACGAAAGCCAACGCCGCCAGCACCAAGCCGATCACCAGCGTCGGCCAGTGGATCCGCGTGATCCCGATGGTCGGGAGGATCGCCGCCGCCGGAAAACGGTCCGTGTAGGCGAAGCCACGCATCGTAGGTCCTTTCCATGGACCGTGTATGAGCCACTCCACAATGTAGATGGCGATGTAGTTCATCATCAGCGTGGTGATGACGTCGTTGATCCCCAGTTTTGCCTTCAGCGCCGCTGGAATACTCCCCCAAAACGCGCCGGCAACGAATCCGGCGAGGAACATCACCGGTAGAAGGAGCGGGCCGGGCAGACCCGAGAACAGCGCGACACCCGTAGCGGCAGTTGCCCCGATCAGAAGCTGGCCTTCGGCACCGATGTTCCAGAACAGGGCGCGAAACGCAATCGTCAATCCCACGCCACAAAGAAGCAACGGGATTGCTCTTCGAACCGTCTCCGTCAGGCCCAGCCGACTGCCGAACGCGCCCTTTATGATGTCGCCGTACGCCCGGATCGGAGAAACCCCGTATGCTTGGAAGAAAATTCCGGCCGCGATGAGTGCTACAAGGATCGCCAGGAGTGAAACCCCGAGCACGACCCGCGGGGACGGCGTCGTTCGTCGTTCCACTCGGAGAAATGAAGGCGCCCTCACAGTGGAACCTTCTCTTTTGCTGCCCCGGCCATCATCAAGCCGATTGTCTCTCGAACAGCCTTCTCGGCATCGACAATTCCCATGACCAGTCCTCCGAACAGGACCAGAATCCGATCAGAGAGCGTCAGTAGCTCGTCAAGATCCTCCGAGATCAACAAGATTCCAGCACCACGATCACGTTGTCCCAGCAGAACCTGGCAAACCTGTTCGGTCGCACCGACATCGAGTCCGTAGGTCGGGTGGGCCGCAATCACAAATCGAGGTTCACCACACAGTTCACGCGCGAGCACCAACCGCTGGATGTTCCCTCCGGATAACAGCTTCGCCGCCGTTCTGTCATTCGGTGCCATGATTGCGTACTCCTCCATCGCGCGGCATGCGTTTTGGTGCGCCGCCCTCTGGTCAAGGAAGCTCCACCGGCAAAACGGGGCGCGGCGATAGCTCTTGAGGATAAGATTCTCGCGCACACTCATGTTGGGGACCGTCCCCATTCGAATGCGCTCCGTGGGCACGTGGGCCACTCCGAGATCGGCGATCTCTCGTGCCGAGCAGTGCGTGAGATCGCGCGTCAGTAGAACCGCGCTTCCTTTCGTGGTCCGACGCAAGCCGGCGAGTACCTCCGATAGCTCCTGCTGGCCGTTGCCCGACACACCGGCAACACCGAGGATCTCGCCCTCGTAGAGGTCGAACGAGACACCGCGAAGTGCCGGAAGCCCCCGGTCGTTCAGTGCATGCAGATCGCGAACCTCGAGGACCCTCTCCCCGCGGTCAAGCGGCGGCTTCTCCAATCGAAAGACAACCTCGCGGCCGACCATCATCGTGGCGAGGGCGAGTTTGTCCGTCTCCGCAGTCGGGACCGTCGCGACGACCCTGCCTTTGCGAAGGACCGTGACACGATCGCTGACCTGCATCACCTCATCCAGCTTGTGGGTGATGAAGATGATGGTGAGTCCATCATCCACCAGTGTGCGGAGTGTGGCGAACAGCTGATCGACTTCCTGAGGAGTGAGCACGCTGGTCGGCTCATCCATGATCAGGATGTCCGCCTCGCGGTACAGGGCCTTTATGATCTCCACACGCTGCTGCTGCCCGACGGAAATCTGCCAGATCTTGGCCTGGGGATCGACTTGAAGGCCGTAATCCTCGGCGATCTTGCCGATTTTCTTGCGCGTTTTACGAGAATTGAGAAAAGGCCCTCTTCCCTCGTGCAGCCCCAAAACGATGTTCTCCTCCACCGACAGCGTGGGCACAAGTCGGAAGTGTTGGTGAACCATACCGATGCGGTGGGCAAGCGCAGCTTTAGGTGAGGAAATCCTAGTCGGGACGCCATTCAGCAGAATCTGACCCTCATCCGGCTGGTAAAGCCCATAGAGGATGCGCATCAAGGTCGTCTTACCGGCACCGTTCTCGCCGAGAAGGCAATGGATTTCCCCGCGTTGAATCTCAAGATCAATCCCATCGTTGGCAATGACACCCGGAAAGCGCTTGACGATCCCTCGGAGCTGTATCACACAATCTGCCGCGGTGTCCAGAGTCCCTCCGTTCCCCGTGCAGCTTTGTTCGAACGTGACACCATTTTGGAACCTAATCTTAGGACGACCCCCTGGGTCTGTCAACCGTATGGACATTCCAGAGACGCAACCCATGATTCCTCAAGGAGTAGTCTGGATTAGGGTTTATCTCCCTCGAATCCCTGTTTACTCTTTGGGGTCTACTGCAAACCAATAGGCTTTGGGCAAGTGTTCTGTATCCTCACCCACCAGCAAGGATTGATCGACGAGGACGAGACCGCTGCGTTCGTCGTCAGGCAATCAACGATTGGATCTCGCCTTCTCCTTTGCCACGTCCTCGAGGATCGCGGGGGTGGCGCCAGTGGGATACTCTCCTGAGAAGCAGGCATAGCAACAGGGAAGATCCTCATAGAGGGCTTGGAGATCATCCAGGGTTTGGTAGACGACCGCGTCCGCTTCGATGTAACGGGCAACCTGATCCGGATCGTAATGTGCGGCGATGATCTCCCGCGTACTGGACATATCGATTCCATAGATGCAGGGGTATTTGATCGGTGGTGATGCGGAGACGAAGTAGATTTCCTTTGCACCGGCCTGCCGGAGCAGCTTGACTAAGCGCTTCGACGTGGTTCCCCGCACGATCGAGTCGTCCACGACGGCGATCTTCTTATCGCGAATGACGTCTCGAATCGCGTTGAGCTTCTGTCGCACCAGGCGTTCTCTCTGTGTTTGGGAAGGGGTGATGAAACTGCGGCCGATGTGATTGTTCTTCGCCAGCCCCCGTCGGTATGGAATTCCCAGCTCTTCAGCAAGTCCGGAGGCGAAGAAGTAGGCGGAAGAAGGGACGTCGATGACGATGTCAGGGCACAGGCCTGTCTTCTGGAACGTCGTTGCCAACGATTTTCCCATCCGCACCCGCTCGTTTGCCACCAGGCGATTGTGAATGACCGAATCTTCCCGAGCAAAATAGATGTATTCAAACACGCAGAAGGCTTGATGGCCAAGGCGGCAGACGCGTTGATGCACCTGGCCATCCGTGTCGATGAATAGAGCCTCACCGGGGTCCAAGTCACGCATCATCTCGTAGCCCAAGTAGTCGAGACAAGTGGTCTCTGACGCCAGCGCATACACGACGCCTTCGCCCGTGAACTTGCGCCCCATCACCAGAGGCCGGATGCCATAAGGGTCGGTAAAGGCGAGGAACCCGTGGTTGGCGATCAGCGCAATCGCCGAATAGGCTCCCTGAACCTTGTTCTGGGTGGCCTCCACGGTATCGAAAATATCTTCCACAGAGAGGTTCTTCAGGTCCTTGGTCTCCAGTTCGGCGGCGAACGTGTACAGAATCAGCGCCACGTCATTCGAGGTATCGAGAAGCCGATGGTGCTCCTCGTACAGGGACCGACGAAGCTCCGAGAAATTGACCACATTTCCGTTGTGCACCATCGCCAACCCAAACGGGTAATTGAGGGCAACCGGTTGGGCATCCAACACGTCTGTGGACCCCATGGTGGCGTAGCGGACGTGTCCCAACCCACAGGGGCCCTTAAGTTGCTCGCTGTGCTCTTCCTGAAAAATCTGGCTGACAAGCCCCCGGCCCTTCCGCATCCGAAAGGCCCGATCGAAGGTTACGATCCCCGCGGCATCCTGTCCCCTGTGCTGCAGCGCTGTCAGGCCGAATACAAGCTCGCAAGCAACATCATCCTGCCCGCAGATACCTAGAATGCCGCACATCGTCGCCCCCTCATTTGCGTCGGCAAGGTCTTAAAATTGAACGCCTTAGCTTTGTCTGCCTGTGAACACTTGGTGCAACACCTGACTGTAGAACCGATGCTCCACGGCCAGCCCACGTTGTTTGACCTCTTGCAGGGTTTTCGCGCCCGTGAGGTCCACATCCGTCTGGGCAATCACTGGACCGGTATCTGTCCCCTCATCGACATAGTGTACTGTTATCGTCGTGGAAGAACGTCCCGTCTCAAACGCCCACGCATAGCCGTGTGCTCCCTGATACAACGCGGTATCCGCGGGGTGAATGTTGATAATCCGATGTCGGTACCGCTCAATGACCAACGGGGAAAGGATTTTCATAAAGCCGGCAAGGACAAGGTAATCAAAAGTGTACGGCTCTAACGCTTCGAGGAGCCGGCGATCAAACGTCGTTGAATCCTTCCCTTTGGATTCAACACACACCGTTTTCACCGCCATGTCTTGGGCAATGGTCAGCCCGAGGGCATCGCTTCGATTGGAAACGACCAGAACCACCTGGCAACAGTCCATGAGAATCCCGTCCTGGGCCTCCTTAAGGATGGCTTCCATGTTGCTGCCGCGGCCGGAGATCAAAACGGCGATGCGTTTCACTACAGATGCCATGGTCTTGCTCCAATGTCCTTGCGGTACGTCGCGTTCTGAAAGTGCACGCGATCACACAGTTCGTAGGTCGCAGCGATCGCTGAAGATAAATCCTCTCCCCAAGCCACGATGTTGAGGACGCGGCCGCCGGCTGTGAGCACGCGGTCGCCGTCGCGGTGTGTGCCGGCATGAAAGACCCACGCATCCCCCGACGCGTGATCCAATCCGACGATCTCGTGCCCGGTCGCGTACTCACCCGGATATCCACCCGAGGCCATCACCACGTCCACGTAGTAGCCGGGATGAAACGCGACGGCTTCGTTCTGCAGGGTACCGTCGAAACAACTTCCCACCAATCTTATCAGGCCTGTTTTGAGGGCAGGCAGGATGACCTCTGCTTCGGGGTCTCCCAATCGAACGTTGTATTCCAGGAGCTTCGGCCCGTCCGTGGTCATCATCAGACCGAAGTAGATGAACCCGCAATAGCCAATACCCTCATCCTGAAGCCCTTTCATCGTTGGCTCGATCACGCGTTCCTCAATCTCGTCCAGCGTGTCCTGATTGCATCCGGGTACCGGGCAAAACGCTCCCATGCCACCCGTGTTTGGACCTCGATCGCCGTCGTGAAGCGGCTTGTGATCTTGGGATGGTAATAGAAGCTTGATGGAACGTCCGTCCGTCAACCCGAGGATCGACAGCTCAGAACCGGTCAAGCGCCGCTCGATAAGAAAGCGCACCGACGGGCCGTACTCATTCTGCAACGTCCTTAACGCGCGATTCGCCTCCTCGACGTGGTGGCACACAAATACCCCTTTGCCACCCGCCAGGCCGTCGTACTTCACCACCAAGTTTCCGTCGAGTTGGTGGATCAAGCCTTCTGCTTTTTGGGGATTGTCAAAGACCTCGAAATCGGCGGTTGCCGCCCCGTGCCTGCGCATGAACTGCTTGGCCCAGATCTTTGAGCTTTCCAGTTGTGCTGCTTTCCTTCCGGGTCCGAAGACCCTGATCCCGGTCCCGGCAAAATGATCGACGATTCCGTCAGCTAGTGGGGTTTCTGGGCCAACCAACAGCAAGTCGATCTTGCGATCTTGGCAGGCGCGCTCTACAGCGTCGAAATCACGGACGTCAACCGGAACGTTGTTGCTCGTGCCGCCGTTTCCCGGCAGAACGAACACGTCGCTTTCCGGAATGCATTGGCTCACCTTCCACGCCATTGCGTGCTCTCGCCCGCCGGACCCGACCACTCCGACCCTCACTCGGAAAGCTCCTTTTTCGCCTCGGCAAGAACCAGCTCGCAGATGCGCGCGGCGGCTCCCACGTAGTCAACAACCTTAAGGCCTTTCAATTGTGTTTTCACGACACCTGATACATCGAGGCCATCGACGAAGCGATGCAGATCCACCAGCGATACCCTCCGCCCTCGAGTGAGCTCCTTGAGCATCGTGTAGGGATCTTCGATCGGCGTGGTTCGCAGGATCGTCTGGTAGGCCTCGGCAAGGACCTCGGGAGCAGCCTCGAGAGCACAGTCGATCGCCTCTGCATCGAGCGCGAGCTTCCCCAACCCACTGAGGGTCTCCGTGACGGCAAGATGCGCGTGGGCGAGTGCCACACCGATGTTCCTGGTCATCGTGCTGTCTGCGAGATCGCGCTGCATTCGCGACTGCGTCAGATGGTCCGCCAACGCCGTCAGGAGTGCATTCGATAAGAGCAAGTTCCCCTCGCTGTTCTCGAAGTTGATCGGGCTGACCTTGTGCGGCATGGTGGAAGAGCTGACTTCTCCTTCACTCGGCTTCAGTCTAAACCAACCCCGTGAGATGTAGGCCCACAAGTCGAGATCCATATCGAGCACGATACCATTGATCCGCTTTGTCAGGCTGAAATACGCGCTCCAGGTGTCGTGATCCTCGATCTGGGTGGTGCACGGGTTTGCATCAAATCCCAAGCCCTCAACGAACTGACGCGAGAAAGCGATCCAATCATACTCTGGAAAGGCGGCCATCAGAGCGGAGTAGTTACCGGTGGATCCGTTGAGCTTGCCGCGAAACCGAAATTGCCTCAAGTCTTGGTATTGCCGGAGCAGCCGCGCCAGGAAGACCGCCAGCTCTTTGCCTGCCGTGGTTGGCGAGGCCGCCTGACCGTGCGTCCTGGCTGGAAACGGAACCGCACCCCACTGCTGCACCATCTCGCAGAGTCGCTCCACGAGCTGCCTCAAAAGAGGAACCTGCTGCTCGGTGCGATAGGCCTCGAAAAGCAGCGTGTAAGCCAAATTATTGGCATCCTCGGAGGTGAGCCCGAAATGGATCAGCCCTGGGTTTTCCAGTCGCAATTGCTCCCGCAGGAACAGCTCGCAGGATTTCACATCCTGATTGACTGTCTTCTCAATCGCCTTGATGCGCGCAAAGTCATCCTCGGTGAACGTCGCTTTTGTCTGCTTTATTCTTTCTTTCTCCGTCTTGGTTAGCGACGCCAACAGCCCTGTTTTGTCTAGAGCCTCGATGTATTTTAGCTCCACAAGACACCGTGCGTGCATCAGCGCAACCTCCGAGAAGTAAGCAGACAGGTGTCCGATACGGCCCCGATACCGGCCGTCAAGCGGCGAGATCTCAGCATTCATCTTCCCTCCCCTCTCACCCGTTGATCCTCCTCCACTAAAGATGCTTTCATCTCCAGGATGTCAGAAGCAAAGCGTTCACGCAAACGGCGAAGGTTGAGACTGCGAAGCG
>CAZDDA010000104.1:0-3615 GCA_964504085.1 uncultured Thermotogae bacterium
GTGAACCATTTACCGTAGGCGAAGTAGTCTTTCATGTTCCACAGGCCGAGCAGGACCGCGAGACCCGATACCGCGAGGATAAACGGCCGCTGTACCCCGGCCGCCTGGATGGCCGAGAAGATCCCAAGCCCCATTAGGAAGTACGAAATGTAGATCGCCGCGGTGAATGCAAGGCCAGCCTGAAGGACCTTCCCACGCCTTCCCGCCACAAGGAGTGTCCCCAGCAAGAGCACGAGAACTGCAAAGGTGCATGGATTCACAGAGTCCGCCGCAGCGGCTACCACAACCGCCGGAATAGTGAGCGTTCCGGCAAGCCCTTTGCTTTCGACCGTTTCGGCTTTCTCCAACGGGGACGGTGCGTTCTGGGCAATCGCCGAGCGGATCGTTTCCTCCAACCTCTTTTCTGCGGCTCGCCCCAATGCAACCACCGGCTCAGCCTCCAATACAAAGAAGGTGTTCTCGATCATGGCGACGTCTCCGATGAAGACGATGGGGACCGAACCCAACTCAATGTTGTACGCGCTCAACAGCTTGTCCAATAGCTCCACGCTCTCGGGGTCGTGAATCTCGTAGCGAACAATCTCAAGCTCCGGATATTCTGGAGAGATGGATTCCAGGAACTGATGCAATCGAGCGCAGTGTGGACATCCCGTTTCGTAGAACTCAACAAGCTGGGTTCCCCATCCCACAGCCGATGCACTCAAACACAGAAGGAAAGCGACAAGAAGCACCCTGGCCACGTCGGACATCCGCTCAGCTATCCCCGGCAGTATCACAAATCCCTCCTTGTGCCCAAAGGGCCTCAATCGAATCTGGGACCTCATTCCCAGATTTCAAAACCTCTTGCGTCTCGTCCTCTCAACACTCGTTCGCCGAATCACTCGATGAACCGCCCTGCCGCATGCCGTGACCCTAGAACATCCATACCTCGCTCCGAAGCCGGCATGCAGCTAGAAGGACATGATACCACGAAATCCAGAGGACTCTAGTTGCAGGCTAAGGCTAGAAATAAAGCTTCCATCCGATGGGATGCAGGTGGGGATTCGTACGTGCCTGTTCGTGTGGTCCAGTATGGCACTCCACACACTGGAGAACCGCCTATTAGATCGTCGTATGCCGGCCGTCAGTATGCACTTGTGTGCCTTCTTGAGTGCAGAAAGCCCCTTCGGGACAGCAATCGATGCATTCTATCTGAAAGGTCGTGTGTGCGATTCCCAGACGTTTCAGTACGTTTTCGACGGACCTGACGATCTCGTGTGCTTGCGATAGCGATTGCTCCTCGACAAGAAGGTGTGAAGAGAGGTACGGAAACTGTGGAGTGATCGCCCACACGTGCAGATCATGCACGCCCTTCACGCCCTCAACTGCCAGAATCGCCGCCTCCAAATCCGCAGGCCTCAATGAACGAGGGGGCAACTCCAGCAACACCCTGGCGGCATCGCGGGCCACTCGCCAACCGCCGAATAGAATCAACGAAGCGATCATCACACTTGCCGCCGGGTCCACAAAGCGCCACCCGGTTGTCATGACCACAACACCGGAGGCAACGACTCCAACCGAGGCCAGGCTATCACCGATGACGTGGAGCCACGCACTTCTCACGGCCAGATTTCCCCGATGTCCCCCATGCAGGAGCCGGACCATCCACAGATTCGCGACAAGACCAAGGCAGGCAAATATGAGAAGCTGCACCGTGTTGATCTCCACCGGAGAAACGAAACGCTCGTAGGCCTCGCGAACGATCAACGCGGCCATCACAATCAGCGATACACCGTTTACCAAGGCCACAAGGACCCCAACCCGGTGGTAACCAAAAGTGGCTTTTGCGTTCGCCGGACGCTGGGCCAATCGGACAGCAAACCAGCTCAACCCCAATGCAAGGGTATCCGCAAAGATGTGCCCGGAATCGGAGAGAAGCGCCAAACTGTGAGAAATAAAGCCACCTATGACTTCCAGTAGCAGGACTGCCAGCGCTATTCCTGTTGCGATGCCGAGTTGTCGCAGTGTGTGTTCACGCATCACAATCTTGCCCCCACTGCGGTCTTCAAAGAGCCACTTGTACACGCATACGCGAGCCTGTCGTCAGCCAATCAAATCAACTCTCCGGCGATACCAGGGCTGCGCAACATGACCGATGTGTCACGACGCCAAACGTATGCGACCCTATTCGCGAACGCTTCTACAAAAGCACTCCGTAGGAAAAGCGTCTATTAGCCCCTCATCACTCCGAGGTCGGAATCCTCAACTCAACTAGGCCGGACAGACGCCACCCGGGCAACAGCCGGCAAGTATCAGCAGCCCGGAGTTGAGCAGCCCCATACCGATCAACTGCAGGATCTTTCTCATGCGCCGATTATAGCCGAGACCGCCGTGGCCACCAGTGCCAAGTTGGCAGTAGTCCCACGACACCCGTCTCCAGGCAACCCTTGACATGCAGGCGAGTTGACGATAGACTTATCATTGCAATTGCGAACTATTTGCAATAAATCCGGTGACTACACCGTTAAAGCCGATTACAAGGAAGACCCATGACCCTCGACCAATTGATCCCCGGCTCCCGCGCGCGCATCATCGACGTACACGGCGGCCGCGGACTGTGTCGACACTTGGAGCAAATGGGACTTCATCGCGGCGATGTCCTTTCTCTGAAGGGAACAGGGGCTTTTCGCGGCCCCGTGCTTATCGAGGTGCACGGAAGCCAGATTGCTCTTGGACGTGGGGTGGCGCGCAGGGTCATCGTGGAGCCCGTGTGACTGGATTCCTGTCGGCCTGCCATCGGAATCCACACCAAGGGAAGGTTAATGTAGGGGAAATCACATGAATGAGTCACAGGCAATCAATGCGGTGCGGGCAGCGGGCGGAAGGGTCACACCAGAGCGCAAGCTGCTGCTTCGTATCATCACCGACAACGCACACCTGGATGCAAGTGAGATCTTCCTTTTGGCAAAGAAGGAAATCCCGAAGATTAGTCTCTCCACGGTCTATCGTGCGATCGGCTTGCTGAGAGAGTTGGGGATCGTGTCGGCGAACGACCTCGGGGAAGACCATTGTCATTACGAAGTTCAAGCGCGAAAGCACCATCACTGCATCTGCCTCGGTTGTGGCAAGGTCATCGAGATCCCATCTGCCTACGCCATCAAAGCCCTCACCGACAGGGCCGGCTTCGAGGTTGTCGAAGCCAAGGTGGAACTGACCGGATATTGCAAACAGTGCAGTGAGAATCGCGCTCGCAGGAGGGAACCGTACAGTCGGTCGCCACAAGGAAGAAAGGCCAGTTCCAAGTGAAGTTTTTGCCCCGCTCGATGACGGTGTTTTGTCTGTTGTACGGATGCAGGGGACTTTTGACACGTTAAGGCTGCATGGGAAAGCGTTCAATCGTGTCATGACGCGGTGAAAGGGGGAAACACGTGCTTCGCATCGCCCTCGCTGGCCAGCCCAACTGCGGGAAAAGCACGATCTTCAATCACCTCGTTGGGTACAAGGCCAACACCTCAAATCTCCCCGGGACAACGGTAGAGTACCTCAAAAGCGAAGCCCTGATTGGGGGCACCCACGCCGAGGTGATCGACCTTCCCGGCACCTACTCCCTGACTTACCTCGACCCGGCGGAGGCAG
>CAZDDA010000104.1:3625-7539 GCA_964504085.1 uncultured Thermotogae bacterium
CCCGCAACTTCCTTGTCTCGGGCCAGGTCGACGCCGTGCTGAACGTGATCGACGCCTCGCTGCTTTCCCGCAGCCTTGAACTGACCCTTCAACTCCTCGAGATGGGGATCCCGCTCGTTGTCTGCCTCAACATGGAGGACGAAGCAAAGCGAAAGGGCATCGCGATCAGCGCAGAAAGCCTCTCGGAGAAGCTTGGAGTTCCCGTTGTCAGCGCAGTGGCCGTGCGCGGCCTGGGGGTGAACGAGGCGGCTGCTCAGGCGGTCAAGGTCGCTCGGGCGAAGCCGACAGTCCCTTCCCCCACCTACAGTGCCGACGTCGAAGCGGTCATCGGTGAGTTGACGGAGAAGCTTGAAGGAGGCATGGCACGGCGGCTTGCTCTTCCCAGTCGAGTCTCGGCCATAAAACTCCTCGAAGCAGACCCCTACTTCCTGAGCAAGGTGCAACAAACCTCGCTCGGTCTGTACCGGGAAGCGGAAAGGCTCACCACAAGACTGGGCACGCTGCGGGGTGAAAGCGGCGGCGGGGTCCTTTCTGCTGAGCGCCACCACCTGGCGATGAAGCTGTTCGAGGCCGTGGCGACAATCGGTCAGCCGACCATTGGCCTGCGCGACCGGCTCGACGCGCTTCTCATGCACCGTGTTTTCGGATATCTCTTCTTCGCCGCCATCATGTACGCGTTCTTCCTCGTGGTGTTTCGGGTCGGATCCCTCATCGAAACACCGATGATGGCCCTGTTCGACCGCTCAATCGATGCCCTTGCCGGATTCATCCCGCCAGAGAGCTTCGCCTTTTTCGCCCTCAAGGGGATCATCCAGGGAATCGCCGGCGCTGTTGGGATCGTCCTTCCATACCTCACGCCTTTTTTGATCGGCCTGGCCGTCCTTGAAGACATCGGCTACCTCCCTCGTGCCGGCTACCTGATGGACGTGTTCATGCACAAGATCGGCCTGCACGGGAAATCTGTCATTCCGTTTATCCTCGGCTATGGGTGCAGCGTACCCGCTGTAATGGCAACACGCATCCTCGATTCCAAGCGCGATCGTTTCATCACCGCCATGCTGGCAGTGATGGTTCCCTGCGTGGCCCGCACCACGATCATCTTCGGCCTCGTCGCCTATTTTCTTGGTCCCCATCTGGCCTTCTTCCTCTATATCATCAACCTCATCGTCCTCGCTGTCACCGGAAAGATCATGACGAAGCTCTTTCCGCAGGTGACGCCGGGACTGATCCTCGAGATTCCCTCCTACAAGATCCCATCCGTTCGGGTCATTGCCGCGAAGGTGTGGCTGCGCATCCGCGAGTTCATCGTTCTCGCCTGGCCGCTGCTTGTCGGCGGGAGCTTCGCACTGAGTCTGCTTGAATACGCGCACTGGGACCGCTATTTGAACCTCGCCATCTCTCCCATCACCTGGGCCCTCGGCCTCCCACTTGGCCTCGGCGTGACTTTGATCTTCGGGATATTCCGCAAGGAGCTGTCCCTTATCATGTTGTTTCAAGCATTGGGAACGACGCAGGTCGCGACGATTCTCTCGGCCGGGCAGATGATGACCTTTACCCTGTTTGTCCTATTCTACATTCCGTGTGTGGCCACCATTGCGGTTCTGTCGCGCGAACTCGGTCGAGGAAAGACCGGCCTCGTCATCGCCTCGACCACCGCGATCGCTCTCGTGGTGGCCCTGATCGCCCGTGGCGTCACGAGTATAATCGGTTGAGACCTTACCGGTGAGGTGATGAGCTATGGCCAGTCTTCGCCAGGAATACCGCATCCTAGCTCGACCGCGCGGGTAACTGGAGGCAACCATGCATGTCCTTTCGGTCTTTCGCGAGGCAGTGACGATCACCCTGTTTGTCTTTTCGATGATGATCTTCGTCGACTGGCTGAACGTGCGCTCGCGCGGACGGATGACGGCGGTCCTGCAAGGCGGCAAGTGGCGAGAGTACCTCCTCTCCTCATTCCTTGGCTCGACTCCCGGATGTCTGGGAGCGTTCATGAACATCTCGATGTACGTGCACGGCCTCATCGGATTCGGAGCCCTGGTGGGGGGGATGATCGCCACCTCCGGAGACGAGGCCTACGTGATGCTCTCCCTCTTCCCCCAAAAGGCCCTGTTTCTGTTCGCAGGGCTCTTCCTCGCTGGAGTCGTATTCGGCGCACTGTCCGACTGGATCGCCAAGCGACTTCGGATCACCCCCTGCGAGGCGTGCGACCGCCACGAAGTCCACCCCGAACAGCTGGAGAACAACCGCTTACAGAATCTGATCCACAACCTGCGGCATCCAAGCGCACTGCGCCTCGGCTTCCTTTTGTTGATGATCCTCCTGCTCGTTGTGACGTCCCTGGGAGCCGTCGGACCAGAGGGGTGGGGATGGATGCGAATCACCCTGGTCGTTCTTCTCGCCCTGGGAACCCTGCTCGGCCTGTCGAGCTCGGAGCACTACTTTCGCGAACACGTGATCGACCACATCCTGCGTCACCATACCCTGCGCGTCTTTGCGTGGACATTCGCAGCGCTTCTTGTCCTCTCCTTCCTCCCCAGCCAGGATGCGGTCCGCACCTTTCTTCAGGATCACATGGTGTGGGTATTCCTGTTTGCGGGGCTACTTGGGGTCATTCCGCAGTCCGGACCGCACCTGATCTTCGTGATGATGTACGCCTCCGGCCTCATCCCTTTTTCGGTCCTCTTCGTCAGTTCCTTCGTTCAGGACGGCCACGGGATGCTCCCTCTCCTGTCGGTATCCTTGCGCGATTCGCTGCGCGTAAAGGGATTCAATCTCGCCTTCGGACTCGCCGTGGGAGGGATCCTCTACCTGTTTGGGATTTGAGAGAGGAGACGTGTTTATCGGATGTTCGCGCTTGGCCGTGGATCTAGTGGAGATACATCTTCTACTCACGCGGAAAAGAGGCAGCCCCACGCAGTTATCCATCACACGACACGCGGGGCTTTTTTCGGTGCACCTCGACTCAGCGTTATTTCGTAAGGGCTTTTAGCTCGTTGGTTAGAAGCGTGACGTGGGACATTTCTTCCTTGATGATGTTGCCGATCTTGTCCTTGCCGGACTTCTCGGGGACGGACTCCTGAATGCCGAGGTAGAAGACGATCGAGTCCTTCTCCAGGCCAATGGCGATTTTGAGAACCTCTTCGATCGACTTGCCAGAGAGGAGATCCTCGGGGGCAGCGCTCTTCTGGAACACGTAGCTATCGGCCATCGCTTTTAAGTAGTTCGCCACCTCGCCGTGTGGGTCGAAGACCGTTGATGCCACCTCCTGCCCAGAGAGCTCCTTTCGCATGGCGACGAACGTCTTCTCGTGTGCATCCTCCATCTCCGCCAATGCCAGCAACTTCTTCTTGGTCCCCTCATCGAAATCAAGCTCCGCCGCACCCCGGTAGAAGCGAGCGCCGTTTTGCTCAATTTGCTCAGCTATCTGGAAGATCTCGTCTGCATTGAAATCCAAGACCATCATTCACGCTCCTTTCGCGGTATTATATCTGCTCAAGGACCCAAGAAGAAAGAACCCCGCAAGGAGGGCCGATGGATCGCCGCGTCTACGTTATCAAGTGCCCGAACTACGACCACGTCGAGCAATGTTTGACCGAGTTGCTGGCGATGATGGGCGGAATGGGCCGGTTTACTTCCCGGGGGGAGACGATCGTCCTCAAGCCCAACCTGCTTCTGGCCGCACCGCCGGAGAAGGCAGTCACTACGCACCCAGCAGTGGTAGCCGCGGTCGCGCAGGCGGTGAAAGACCAAGGAGCGACCGCCGTTATCGCCGACAGCCCCGGCTCGGGGTATCGATACAATGAGAAGACGCTCGATCGGGTCTATCGCACCTGCGGGATGGATGCCGTTGCTGAAAAGACCGGTGCTGTGCTCAATCGTGACACGGCCTACCAAGCCGTTTCCTTTCCCGATGG
>CAZDDA010000105.1:0-7502 GCA_964504085.1 uncultured Thermotogae bacterium
TGGGCAACGAGGTCCAGCCGCGCAAGCGCTTCATCACCGAGTACGCCCGCGAAGTCCGCAACCTGGATATCTAGTCCCGGCGCATCCGCTGCCAGAGAACCACGTCTGCTATCCAGGCCGGTAATCGGGTGGATGCTAGTCTCAGCCATCGAGAGGATAGCTGGTCAAGGCTACGGCTCTGTGTCTGGCACGTCCTCGAAGGCAGCATCTGCCAGTTCCCGCTCCACGTTCAGCTTGCTGGTGGGCCAGATCACATCCTCTGCCAGCTGCTGCTTGTCCTGCAGCAATCTGTCCAGATGGACTTCGACGGAGGTGAAAGCGGAGCAAACAGTGATCGGGTACTGGACATGTACCGGCCGCGTTTGACTTATGCGGTGAGTTCGCGCGGTTGCCTGCGCTTCCTTGGCTGGGTTCCACAACCGAGTGTAGTGCACGACATGATTGGCACCCACTAAGTCAAGTCCTACTCCGGTAGCTTCTGGCGACAACACCATCGCGGCGAAGCCATCGTGCGAGTTGAACCGCCTGACGTATTCTAGTCGGTTACGAACATCAACATCTCCGTTCAGTGGAGGGAACGAAGGGCCACCAACCAACTCACTGATTACCTGTTTCAGAATCCTCTGAATCCTCTTGTAGCGGCTGAACAGCAGCACTTTCTCGCCTTCAGGCCTGACTTGGTGCATGATGTAGTCGACGACCCAGCCCAACTTGGGACATTCGCTGACCAGCTGTTCCGAGTCGGGGAACTCGTCTTCCATTGCGCGAGGGTGACTGGACAGCTGAATGAGCTCCTGCAGCAGAGCCAACCGAATCCCAATCGACGCGCCACGGGCGGTCTGCCTTCGCGTCTCATAGCGCTCGGTTTGCAGCGAACTCATCGGCACCTCGTCACGATTGAACGAGATGCTTGGAAGACCTTCAAGCACCTCGGACTTGAGCCGCCGCAGATAGTGCGGCTGAATCGTCTGCCGCAGGTCCTCAGCTCTCTCCTGACGCAGCGGCTCCACCACCTCTGGGTTCTCGATGCTCTTGGCCCACTTGGCACGGAACTCGCTGTCGCTTCCCAGGAAACCTGGCAGCAGCAAGTCCATTTGGCACCAAAGCTCCGAGAGGTTGTTTTCCACCGGGGTTCCCGTCATGGTGACGCGTTTGCCAGCCTTGAGTGCCTTGACGGCCCGGGTCACGCCAGCGGCCGGGTTCTTCACGCGCTGGCTCTCATCGCACACGAGCACCTGCCAGTCGACCTGGCCAAGTAGCAATTGATCCGCTCGCAGTATCTCGTACGTAGTGATGACCAGCTGTTGTGAAGCCAGAACATCAGCCTGACTACTCCTGTTGGGTCCATGGTGCTCAACTACCGGCAGGAGCCTAGGGCAGAACTTCTCAAACTCCTCTATCCATTTGTCGATCAAGCTCCCTGGTAAAACGACCAGCGCTGGCGCCAGGCGTCCCTCCTCCTGGAGCCTGGCAAGCAGTGTGATCACCTGCGCAGTCTTGCCCAAACCCATTTCATCTGCGAGCATTGCACCCGGCCTTAGCGGCCAGTTCGCGATCCGCCATAGCCATTCGTATCCAGCGACTTGGTAGGGATGCAACTCCAGACGAAGTGATTCTGGCAACCTCGTGTCAACCTTCGGCTTCACTAGCTCTTCAACTTCGGGGGGGAGGTCCACGAATTCCAGGTCATGCAGATTGGAGATGACGTCCAACACATATGGCATATGCCGCAGAGGGATCCCCTCCGGAAATTCGCTCTCGATCTTCTCCTTTGCGGCACGAACCTGCTTCACGTTCTCCTTGTCGACCTTGAGCCAACCATCTTCGGTTTCAATGAAATCATTCGCTGCATCGGCGGCCAGCCTCGAGACCGAGTCGAACGACATGTCGTCCGATTCCGCCTTGCCAGGAGACTTGTCCGTAGTCGCAGTGATGGGTTCTTGCACCGCGTCAGTTGCCTCAACAGTGGAACTGGTGGCGCCCGACAGATCAATGCCCTCCGCCACAGGAAGATCATTCACTGCGAAGCTTGCTTCCAGATTGAACCAGTCGCGTTTAGTCGGTTTGAAAGCCAGCCTGGCGCGAGCCTGTTTGACCTTAGGCAGGAAGCCTCGCACTCGAGGGCTGTATCGTGTCAAATCTAACGTGTCGCCCAACACCCTCTCGGGCTCCACCAAGAGCCGCGGGACATCCGCTCCGGTAACATCACCCAGACCGCGCACGGCCTCTACAGCTTCGATGTCTTCTTGGTCGAGAATCACGCGGACTCGACGATTATCATTAGTCTGGGCGCTGACAACCCGCCCCGGCCGCTTGGTGCGCGCGAGCCTCTCAGTGGCTGCGTCAGGTATGTGCTCGCCAAACTGCGGGCTGACTTGGGCCTCGCGATTCGACGAGATACTAACATCAATGTCTAGGCCGTCAGCGATAAACACCTGTTCGTCGGCCAGGTAGCTGTCCAGGGTCGCTCCTGCCTGCTCGGCCTTGATCTTGACTTCAGCAAGCAAGCCAAGCTGCTCAGCAAGATCGGAGGAGGCGTTTAGCGCGTCGCACGCCTCCAACAGAGCATTCGCCTCCGGCGGAAGCGGCACAAGACCGGAAGGAGACAAGTAGACCCCGTCAAACCGGTCAAAGCGACCCTCTAAAGGGCCCAGTACTTGGTCAGTAACTTCGACTGCAAGTGAGAAGTCCGATGCGCCGATAAACCCGTCAGCTGCTACATGGATTGTGGGCTGCACATCTACGGGGATGCCAAGAACGCGGCGATCGAATTCATCAAGCGCTGGCAGGTGCCTGAAGGGCAGCCGGTAGCTGCCATCATCCAGTTCCTCTAGCAGCGCTTCGCCGTGTAGGTAGTCTAAGGTCTCAAGACAGCGTCTGGACTGACGGGTAAGCGAAGCGATGGTGCTTGTTGACCAATCGGCAAGAGGCAGCCTCGTGGCACGGCCCTGCACCAAGGGCAGTCCAATCTCGATTCCTCGATCGTGCGTCTTGATTCGTACTTCGTCGTTTGCGCTCATGCCAGTTGCCTTCTCATCGTATGAGCCGCCATATGATCGGAGTCCACCTGTACTCCCAGGCACCACTGTGGATCAGTCTATTGTCGCCACCGCGGAAGAAGTAGCCTGGGGTATGTCGGTACTGCTTGAGGTCATCTTCGCGCGGGTCTGGGTTACTGGTGATGCGCTCGAAGTCCTTAGAATGATAGAAGTACGCGGCACCTATCTTCGTGAACTCGATTACGCCGAAGCCATTGAAGGCAAGAGCCCATGCCTTAGGAGATGCTGAGGCCCTCAGGCGTATTGGTCGAGCAGGGCGAGCCATCTTCTCTGCGAACTGCTGCCAGAAGACAAAGCGCTCCTCGTCCGAAAACGCAGAGCGGAGAGACCGGACATTGATGTACTTCCTGAGCGCAGCGGCGTGGGAAGGGGGCAACGCTTCGATTACGCGCTCATAGCGCTGGGGATAATCAACGAGATCGGGTCCGACAATGTCAGTCAGAATGGACTGATGCCATTGAGTTGGGGCTAGCTGCGTGAGGTAGTTCACGTATGCTGCTAGGACTTGCTCGCCCGACCTCAGCAGGCCCAGTAGCCGAGAGATCTCAGGTTCCGGCTCCGCCAGTAACTTGGGCTTCTTGCCGCGCAGTATCACTGCTACCTGCAGTTGCTTGCCTAGCTCGGAGTCGGCTTCGATCTGCAGCGACTCCACGACCTCCAGCACCGGCTTGTTTGCCTTGAGGCTCTCGCTCTCAAGCGCCTTGAGGAACTCGCCTGATCCAAAGCACTTGGTGACAACCCGCGCATTCCTGGCATTGAGCGCCGATTCCCACGATTTCCCGTCCATGATCATTCTAACCGCGGAGATCATCTCGTCACTGGTCGGATAGCGCTGAATCTGTCGCCAGAATTGCGGTGCAAAGCCCCGGCGCCAGCGCAGTCTGAGCACCAAGACGATCTTCGAGAGTATGGGCTTCGCCTTGTCCGAATACAGATAGCCACTCAGGATGTACAAGACTGACGGCTTCTGTCGCATCGCCCACTCTTCGACCCCATCTACCGAGACCCGCTTCAGCGATTCTAGAATCTTCCTGACAAGGTCCGGATCTACCGAGATAATGCATCGGCCGAGCTTCTGATGCACCTGCTTTACACCTGCCACAGCCTTGCGGAGCTTAGTAGGCGTGAAACGGAACTCCATGGTTACCCGCCAGTCAACAACGCTCTAAGTCTCTCGAGTGCCTGCTCGTCCTTCAGGCGGAACTTGAACTCGATTCTCCTGTTGAGCGACTTGCCCTCCTTCGTCTCATTAGTGGCTATTGGGTGCGATTCCGACCTACCATTGGCCGTGATGTAGAACTCCAGTTCTGTATGGTATGCGGAGTTGGTGCTGCTGCGCAGCAAGTACTCCGCCACAGCACTGGCTCGTCGTTGCGACAAGCTCAGGTTGCTGAGGTAACTGCCGTCGAAGTCGGTATGTCCCTCAATGATGATCTGAGACAGGTGCTGCCTAAACTCCTTGTTACCCAGCAGAACATCGCTGTAGACGGGGAAGAAGTCGTCAAGCCTGGCTTGACCATCTGGGCTCAGTTGCGAGGATCCCACCGAGAAGAAAATGTCCTCGCCGAACCGGATCGCGCCGGATTCCGGGTCAACATCGACCGCTAATTCCGCGTCGCTCTGTGCGAACCTGTCCCTGAGAGCCATGATGATCCGCTCGCTCACACCGATCTGTCGCTCTACAGCCTCACCGAGCTGCTGAAGCGCCATCAGCAGGATCAAGATGAACACCATGAGCACGCCTGCCATGAGGTCTGAGTAGCTCATCCAGTAGTCTCCCGTGTCCTGGATGCGGACGGCTTCCACTGGTTTCGCAGCTTGGATCATCGGCCCTCCGCAGGCAGTCTCGGGCTCCTTTGAAGGCGCTCAGCCATTGCCGTTAGCTGCTCACCGACCTTGGCGTAGCTGGCTTGTTGCTCAAGGAGTTGAGCCTGCAGCTCCTCACTACGCTGCTTCAGACTGCTGAGGACACCCGGTAGCTCCTCGACCGTATCCTGCATATCCTGTAGGCTACCCGAGAAGTGTCTGACAGACTCACCCAGCAGCTCATCGACCTCGCGATTGATCCGAGTCAAGCTCGTGACCAAGTCTTCCTTGAAGCCGGCCACAGCTTTGTTCAACGCACTCGTAAGCGCCTGCAGCTTGGATTCAGTCAGGTTCCAGTTCTTGCGCATCTCGACCAGCTGCTCGGACACGGATTCCTGGAGCAACTGCATAGCGTTAAGGGCACTGCTGGTACTCTCAGCAGTCTCGCGCAGCGCTGCGCCGGCATCACTGACCTTCTTCACTGAGTCCTGAAGTTCAGGCTGCAAGCTCTGAAGTGAAGCAGCATATGAGTCGAGAGACGCGGTGGAACGATCGAGCTTCGCCAGGAGCGTGCCATGAGCTTCGGCGGCCTGCTTCAATTGGTTCACGGCATCCCACATCGTCGCCTTGCTCTTGATGTGGTAGTCGACCAGCTCCTGAAGCATCTCCCGCATCGAGTCGAATTCCTTTCCAGCCAGATCATACAAGTGCTCAGATACTGAACCTGCGAGGGTGTCCCAGGCACGTGACTGGAGTTCTTCTTGACGCGAGACGAACTGCTTTAGGGGCTCCGCGACGCTCTGGCTGAGAGCTTCTTCCAGCATGTCCTTGAGTGCTGTGGCGAAGTCTGTGCCCAGATGCCTCAGAGCCTTAGATTGCTGCTGCTGCTCCCACAGCAGCATGGCGTTCTGTTCATCAGTCTGCCAATATGGGAATCGAACTCCAAGTGCCCGTTGCAGTCTGACCGTCGCCCACCGACCGATGCCAAGCGCAACGTGGTGAAGCGCGCTCCAGGCAAGGCTCAGGCCAATCCCGAAGATCGAGGTGGCAAAAGCCAATTTCATGCCTTCCAAGATGCTGGTGACATTGTTCGTGAGTTGCGACTCGTCTCCCCATTGGACGTCTTGGATGCCAACCAGCAACCCAGTGAAGGTGCCGAGGATGCCGATCCCAACGAGCAGGACGGGAATCGTCCTGGAGAAGCGCACCAAGACAAGCTTGGCGACAAGGCCATCCCAGTTCAGAGCTTCCGGTAGAGGAAATGTTGATCGTGTCTTGCCCTTCCACTCGACCTGGGTGTCCAGCCAGCGCCTGCGGGCTGAGTAGAACTCAGCACCAATGACACCCCCGCCTACTGCTCTTAGGATTGGCCCCAGCACAGCCGCGGACCATCCAAGCCGAGGCTGGCGGTCCTGAGTGAACCAGATTCTGCCCAACTGCGCCTCGATAACGTAAAGCAGCCAGCCGTGGTGACACACAACCAATGCGATACCAGCGATCCACAATTCCGTGGCAATCCAGCCTTCTGTGAGTGCTTCCAGGTTAGGAGTTGAAACCCAGTTCAGGAGCAGCTCTAGCATTCGACACCTTTCCCCTTGGAGGCAGACCAATGCTGATCAGATACGGCCCCTCACACAGTGTACAGCGGCCATCGCATACCGTATGAGATCATCTCATGTGTGGACGTGGATTTCCATCTTGCGTACGTAGCATGCCGATTTCGGATGCACATGGATCGCATTCACGTTCACATCGCAAGCGCACTGCTGGCCTCTTCCGCCTTTCTGCCCTTACCAACGTCTCCCTTCAGCTAGCTCACTACTAGTCTATACTACGTCAATTGCAGTGACTAAGCGCTCTGCTACAATTCCCCTGAATCCTCCAGGGAGCGATCACGGATGCATATCAGCTAGCAAGCCGGGCCAAGGCACCATCGCCCGGGCCGATCGCGGCTTGCGCCGGTCGCTGGCTGGACATCCCCGTCCCCGTCACACCACCTGCCGTCAGCGCCACTGACCGCTGCCATTGACCGCCGCCGCCGTGATCTCCGGGCCACCCCCGCCCCGTCGGGCGGCTGGAGGAGGTAGACGATGACGCAGGTCAGTTTCAGCAAGGTGAGCGTCACCTTCGGGGATCGAGCAGTGCTCGCGGAGGCGAGCTTCAGCCTGCCGGCCGGCAGCCGCGTCGGCCTGGTCGGCGAGAACGGCAGCGGCAAGACCACCATCCTGCGCCTGATCGCCGGCGAGCTTCAGCCGGACCAGGGCAGCGTCGACGTCGGGCCGGGCCCACTGGCCTGGGTGCGGCAGTGCCCGGAGGATGAGGCGGACGGGACGGCGGTCGGCGCCGCGCTTGAGTGCCGGCCGGAAATCGCCGCGCTGCACCGCCGCATCGCGGAGCTGGAGGGCGAGAGCGGTGCCGATGAGGCCGAGCGCTATGCGGCGCTGGTGGCGCAGTACAGCGAGGCGGGCGGCTACCGGCTGGAGGGCGAGGCCCGGCGCTATCTCACGGCGCTCGGTCTCACCGAGAAGCTGCAGGCGCTGCCGCTCATCAAGCTCAGCGGCGGCGAGCGGGCGCGCGTGGCCCTGGCGCGGGCGCTGCTGAGCGAGCCCCAGCTGCTGCTGCTCGACGAGCCGGACG
>CAZDDA010000106.1:0-7463 GCA_964504085.1 uncultured Thermotogae bacterium
ATGCGGACAAGCTTCGGCAAGAAAGGCAAAACCAACAAATGGATCACGCTTCACGCACTGTGGGTTCACAAGGAGATCGATGGCCTCGGATGACACCGGCAATAAGACAGCCAGCAACAGAATGAAGCAGCGGCTGCTCAGGATTGCGGCGACCCTTGTTGTGGTTGTGGTGGCCCTTGGACTGTGTCCAGCATTCGGAGATGAAGAGGATTCAAGGGAACTTGCATGGCCGGTTGATATCGGTACGAGTCATTTTGGCGTCCTTGGGCCAGGATGGCGAGTTGACTTTGCTGGTGCGTGGATTCGCCCCCATCCTGGTCCGTTCATCTGGGGTGACATAGAGTCCACGCCGGGGGTGTACCGGTGGACCGTGGTTGATAGGGTTGTACAGGACCTGCAGCGCGAGCGCTTGGCAATCTTGGCAACGGTGTGGCCCTTTGCGCGATGGGACCAGGAGACCTGCCACTCCGACCAGGCCAGGGCCAAGGGGGCGTTCCGAGAGTTCGGCAACCTTTTGTACTCCCCTTGTGACGTAGAAGCCTACACAGCGTGGCTCACCACGCTTGTGGAACGCTACGACGGCGACGGGGTGGAAGACATGCCGAGACTTCAATACCCCATTCGCCATTGGGAAATCCTCAACGAACCAGAGATGCAGGGGGCGAAGCTGTGCTTCTTTCAGGAGGAGCCAGACATCTACGTTGGGCTTCTGAGACTGTCCTTCGCAGCGATAAAGGCGGCCGATCCAACCGCGGTGGTGCTGCCTGCCGGCCAGTCCGGGATGCATCGGGAAGCCGTGGGTTACTGGAGATCCGTTCTCCAGGGTGCACGCGGGTCTTTCGATCTGGCAAACATCCACTCGATCAATTGCTCGGACATCCAGCAGGCGTCTGCCTTTTGGGCACCCGAATACCGGATCTTCCTGAATGAATTGGGCTACTCGGACGCGCCCTATTGGATCACGGAGGCACTGGCGGGGTGGATCGGCCCACCGGACAAGTCTCGCCTCACCGAAGACGAGCTTGTGCAGCTGGTCTTCATCGGCTCCGTTGCGGCTTTTGCCTACGGTGCGGAGGTGATCTTCCACGTAGGCGCAAACGATCCGAAATCCGGCAAGCAAGAACCCGCACAGAAGACGTTCAATCTGATGGGCGATGTCATCGGTGACTTCATTGCCGCAGAATTCGTAGCGCAAGGCGCGGTTCGCTTTGACATGCCCGATGGACGAACCGTGTACGCCCTTTGGGACGGAGCACTCCTTCCCGATGAGGTTACTGGAACGGTTGATGTGATCCCCTGCTCCGGCGAAGTCTTTGGACAGGAAGCAAGAGCGGTTGTTGGACACGTCCCGTTATTCGTGGTGGTTTCACTTTAGCGATGGCTGTTGGTCGGAAGAGGGAGTTACTCTACTTCTCTTGATCCTAGATTTCAGTACTGCTTCGTCTGATCATGGACAGGGATGCCAGGGCCACTCCCTCCAAATGTTAAAGCCGGTGCACCTTGATAAAGTTGGTCCGTCCGTCGCCTCCGAGTGGCAGGCCGCCGGTGACGACGATCAGCTCGCCGCATTCGGCAAGACCGAGCTCAAGCACCGTGGCCTCCAACGTTGACAGCGTCTGATCGGTGGTTCGCTGTTCGGGAACAAGTGCAGGAATGACCCCCCACGTCAGTGCCAACCGGCGAAACGTCGCGTGGTTCGGCGTAAGCGCCACGATCGGTTGTCTTGGGCGTTCTCGTGCCACTTGGCGTGCTGTGTAGCCACTCCAGGTGGAGACCACGATCAGGCGGGCGTCCAGATCTCTGGCGATAGCACTTGTTGCGTTGCTGATTGCATCGGTGATCGGTTGGCGGTGCTTCACGTCGGAGAAACTTGAGCCCTGGCGGCCGGAAGGCAACTGCCCCTCCATAATAGCGGCTATCTTGGCTATCATCTCCACTGCACGGACCGGGTAGCGCCCCGCCGCGGTCTCGCCGGAGAGCAGCAGCGCGTCGGTCCCGTCGAGGATGGTATTTGCCACGTCGCTTGTCTCGGCACGCGTCGGACGAGGGCTATCGATCATTGATTCCAGCAGTTGAGTTGCAGTGATCACAGGAACCCCAGCTTGATTGCAGCTGTGAATAATCGCCTTCTGATGCAGAGGGATCTCCTCTACGGAGACCGCCACGCCGAGGTCGCCCCTGGCTACGATGACAGCGTCCACGCACTCCAGTATGTTGTCGAAATCGTCGATTGCCTCGCGCGTTTCGATCTTGCCGACGATTCCAATCTCGCAGCGAGCGCCGCCCAGACGTTGGATCAAGCTGCGCCACTCGTGAACGGTGTCGACGCTTCGGATATACGAGAGCGCGAGGAAATCGACCTCCTGCTTCAGCGCAAATAAGGCATCTTCTCGGTCCTTCGCGGTAATTGCCGGCAGATCGATCGTCTTTCCGGGCGCAGTCACGCCCTTGTGGGAACGAAGTTCCCCTCCTACGACCACGCGGCATGTGAGTTCCTTGCCCGTTGCCTTCTCGACGACGAATTCCAACGTGCCGTCGTCGAGGAGCAGCCGGTCTCCAGTGTTCATTTGTCCGATGAATTCCGGATGTGGCAGGTGAACCGCATTGCTCTTGCCGCTTGTTGGGCTGGAGGTCAGTACCACTGTGTCGTCTGCTTTCAGCTGCAATGAGCCGGGGCCGATTTCTCCGACGCGGAACTTGGGTCCCTGTAGGTCGGCCATCACGGCCACGTTTGCTCCCTCCTCCTTTGCGAGACGTCGGATGCACGCGATGTCCTGTCGGTACTCGTCGTGGGTGCCGTGAGAAAGGTTGATCCGGGCCACATTCATCCCCGCGTGGATCATCGCACCGAGGGTGGACTCGTTACGCGAGGCCGGTCCGATGGTACACACGATCTTCGTTCGTGTGCGGTCTACATCGATGCTTGTCATGCTTTCTCCTTGTGGGCTTTGCCGCGAAAAACCCATCGGTCTTGGAGGCACCCACCATCCATGAAGGCCGCGCCATTGGGTACCTTTTCCGACTGTCTGATTCCTTGGGGAAACCCACGTCCGGGCTCACATTATTCCCCCAATCGGCGTTCCTATCAATGGGTCAGTGCGTTGCGCGCCTTGTCCTGTGTGGTTCCTCCTAATTCCACTGAATCTGACGGCAGCGAGGGGGGCACAGGTGATTTCGCGAACTCGTTTCACATGGGGAAGGAGCAAAACACGTGCTATTATCTAACCGGCGATGCCGTGCGTGCTCGGACTGTGACGTGCTGTCAGTCGGGGGCGCTACGAGATTGGTTCGCATAAGAAGATGTGACTTTCGAGAATGAAGGAGGTAGAGCAGGTGTCAGAAAAACTGTTTGACAACTTGAAACCCATGACGACGGACGTTGTCCCGATTGCGATCGCCGAGAGACAGGCACGCATCGAGAAGGCGCGGCGACTGATGGTAGAGAACCACATCGATGCGATCTACCTGGAAGCTGGCTCGAGCCTGTTCTACTTCACCGGGATCCGGTGGCACCGTAGTGAGCGGATGACGGCCGCCGTGATTCCGGTCGAGGGTGAGATTGCCTACGTCTGCCCGGCGTTCGAGGAGGCGCGACTACGGGAGCTGATCCGGTTCGGGGACGACGTACGTGTGTGGGAGGAGGACGAGAGTCCCTACGAACGCGTCGCTTCGGTGCTCAAGGAGCGGGGCATTGACCGCGGGAAGATCGGGATTGAGGAGAGTGTCCGTTTCTTCCTCTACGATGGCATTCGCCGACGAACGCCCCGGGCGGAATTCGTGAGCGCCGACCCGGTGACGATTCCCTGTCGCGTCGTCAAATCGGCTGCCGAGATTGCGCTTATCCAGCGCGCGATGGATATCACCATCGAGGCCTACAAGGTCAGCATCACTCTGTTGGAAGAGGGGATGTCGCAGGACGAGTTTCGCGAGAACAGCGTGGCGGCGCACAAGGCTCTCGGTGTAGAGGGACACATCGGGTGTCAATTCGGCGAATACACCGCCTTTCCGCACGGGAGCAAGGAACTGACCTACCTCAAGGAGGGGGATGTGGTGCTGATGGACGGCGGCTGCTCTGTGGAAGGTTATCAGTCCGACATCAGTCGGACCATCGTCTTCGGTGAACCGACGAAACGCCAGCGCGTCGTGTGGGATCTGGAGAAAGAGGCGCAGGCGGCAGCGTTTGAGGAGGCACAGATCGGCGCTCCCTTTGAAGCGGTCGACGCCGCGGCGCGCAAGGTGATCACCGATGCCGGTTTCGGGCCCGACTACAAGGTCCCCGGCCTTCCCCACCGCACCGGGCACGGAATCGGCATCGACATTCACGAGTGGCACAACGTGGTCCGCGGCAACAAGATCCCGCTTGAGTCGGGTATGTGCTTCAGCAACGAGCCGATGATCGCAATCTACGGCGAGTTCGGAGTGCGGCTGGAGGATTGCGTATTCATGACCCCTGAGGGCCCGCGCTACTTCACCGAGCCGAGTCCGTCCATTGAGCAGCCGTTCGCGTAGCGCAAAGGAGCGATCATGATCAAGCTGACTGTTCTGTACAACCTGCCTCCCGATGCCGACCACGACGAATTCCTCAAGTGGCGCACCGGACCGCACCAGGAGTCGAACGCGCGAATGCCCGGCCTGATCAAGACGGATTTCTACAGCATCTTCGGCAGCCGCAAAGGACCTCCCCGCTACCAGTACCTGACCGAACTCTATTTTCCCGACCAGGAGACCTTCGAGAAAGCCTTCTTCAATGAGGACTTTCAGGCCAGGCTCGACCAATCGCTGCAGCGGGTCGTCGATCCGCTGTTCCTCATTTCGAGGGAGGTACTGACCGAGGAGATCGCTGCGGATTGAGGCCCGCAAGGAGGGGTTCTTGCTGTCACCTGTGGGTTCCTGAACCAGCTGCAATCGATGGTGAATAGAAGGGAGCTTGCGTTGGTCGATCCACAAATCGGGTCTCCTCCCTTCACGGGAGGAGGTAGAGGAGGGTGACCTCTACCCTTTGAGTTCTTGACGGATTCGTTTCATCGTTCCTTTGGTGCCGGTGGATACTCGGTTTTTCCGAAAGCTGTGGCCGTACTAAATCTGTTCCCCTCACCCCTTCCCTCTCCCATAACAGGGAGAGGGGGACAGATGACAAATGGTTGCTCAACTCTCTCATGCAAGAGGTAGAGGAGTGACGTGGTGGAAGGGTCGATTACCAAGCCCTCTCCCACTTGGATATCGTGAATTGCAGCCGAGTGCGCAGTTGTCTAACATCCTAAGGAAGTGTGAGGAGATGCCCATGCCGGAGTCGAAATTACTGCAACAGATTGCGCTCAAAGAGTCCGACAAGGATGCCATTGCGCGCAAGGTGATCGAGGCGCCGAAACTACTTCCCGAGATTATCGAGGGATTGGGTGTGGATAAGGCCCGCGTCAAGTACGGCTGTGCCAAGGTTCTGCGCATCATCAGCGACGAAGACCCCGGACTTCTCTATCCAAGGTTTGGCCTTTTCGCCGACCTACTCGATAGCGACAACAACATCCTCAAGTGGGAGGCGATCTACGTCATTGCAAAACTCGCTTCTGTTGACGCGGAGTGTCGAATCGAGGCGATCTTTGAGCGATACTTCGCCCCGATCGCTGGGCCAGTTCTCATCACTGCCGGAAACGTCATCGCAGGCGCGGCCAAGATCGCCAAAGCGAAACTGCAACTCACAGAAAGGATCGTCGGGGAGCTTCTGAAGGTTGAGAACGCGCAGTACAAGACGTCCGAGTGCCGAAACGTCGCGCTCGGCCACGTCATTAAGGCGTTCGACCAATTCTTCGATCAGATTAAGGCCAAAGGGCCGGTCATCGCATTCGTGCGAAGACAGCTTGAGAACACGCGGAATGCGACTCGCAAGAAGGCGGAAGCGTTTCTGAAGAAGCGATCAAACACGTGAGATCAAAGCCCGAGGAGGGTGACGATGGCAGCGAGAAAATCGTGGCGCGAAAAACTGGCCGACAGCAGGGATCTGCCAAAAGTCGTCGAGATCGACGAGAAGATGAGCAGACGCTGGGGAACCGGTACCGTGGTGATTCCGGCACCGATGGAAGTCGACGAAATCATGCGGTCGGTTCCTGCTGGCCAGCTGATCACGATTAACGAGATCAGAGAGATCCTCGCGCAGCGGCACGGAGCGACGATCGGCTGTCCGATGACGACCGGCATCTTTGCCTGGGTCGCGGCGAACGCTGCGGGGGAGGACGAGGAAGATGGCGCGGATGAGATCACCCCCTATTGGCGAACGCTCAAATCGAAGGGAGAGCTGAACCCCAAGTACCCCGGTGGCATTGAAAGTCAGAAGGAAAGGCTTGAATCTGAGGGACACACGGTGATCCAGAAGGGCAAGAGATTCGTCGTGGAGGGCTTCGAAAAGTCGCTAGTCGCGTTTTGATTTGTTACGCATGAGCGTTCTGCGAAGGAGATGACGCGATGGAGGAAAACGTGCTACTCCAGTTGGAAAAATGCGGCTATCAAGGCCGAATCGTATCGGCTAATCATCTGGACGAACTGCGGGGGGAGATCGAAGGACGTCACAGACAGGGTCTTTTCGACAAGAAATTCTATCAAGAATACCTATCAGGATTTACGTTCGCCCTCCCCGATAGCCTGCCGGGTGCCAAATCCCTGATCGTCGTCTCCGTCCCGCAACCCGCGTATCGGCTTGTTTTCACCTGGCAAGGAGAACCCCGGCCGTTTCTCATCCCCCCGACCTACGTCGGCTACAACGAGACCAAAAAGCGGGTCGGGAAGCTCCTTGCGGAGGCTGTTGAGCCACATGGCTATGGTGTGGAGAGGGCCAAGGTGCCGGAAAAGCTTCTTGCCGTTCGTAGCGGCCTTGCCTCCTACGGCCGGAACAACATCAGCTACGTGCCGGGCATGGGAAGCTTTCAGGAACCCGTTGCCTTCTTCTCCGATTGTCCGTGCGAAGACGACACGTGGCAGGAGGTGCGGATGATGGACGCGTGCGAAAACTGCTCGGTCTGCCGTCACAGCTGTCCCACCGGCGCGATCAGCTCCGATCGGTTTCTCCTTCACGCCGAGCGGTGCCTCACCTTCCATAACGAACAGCCGGGCGACGTTTCATTTCCGGAGTGGATCGATCCGTCCTGGCACAACAGTCTGGTGGGGTGCATGCTCTGCCTGAAGGTCTGCCCGCAGAACAGAGAGTTCGTGAATTGGGTCGAGGATGGCCCCCAGTTCTCGGAGGAGGAGACCGCCCTTGTGTTGAAGGGAGTTCCTCTCGATCAACTCCCCACTGACACCAGCGCCAAATGGAAGAAACTCGGTCTGGACGATGAAGATTTCGACATCTATCCCCGCAACCTGAGGGCGCTTCTTATCTGAGCATGAAAGCACCTGAGAGATGAAAGAAACAGCATTGACACGCACCTCTTGCTAAAGCACTATTGCGGAGTTGCAGGAATCTATGTTAGAGG
>CAZDDA010000107.1:0-7359 GCA_964504085.1 uncultured Thermotogae bacterium
ACGAAGTCCTCCGCGTTCACGTTCTGC
The DNA here is from genome assembly GCA_964504085.1 of uncultured Thermotogae bacterium. Taxonomy (GTDB): domain Bacteria; phylum Bipolaricaulota; class Bipolaricaulia; order UBA7950; family UBA9294; genus CAZDDA01. Next base: position 28 of record CAZDDA010000107.1, read on the forward strand.
ACGATCAGCTTCATCGTCTGGAAGGTGGTCGCGGTGCCGAGGGCGACCATAGAGAGCGCGGGAAGGAACGAGTGGTGCAGCACGTCCGAGACGAAGGCCCAGCTGAGCGCTGCCCTGCGCCCGATGTCCGTCCCGCCGGCGATCGGGAACAGCCGGACGACGTACGCGAACAGAATGAGGAGCATCAACGCGAAGATGTAGTACGGCATCGGCCGGATGACCATCGCGAACGTGTCGAGGGCCCTTGACCACCGACTCCGAGCGTAGTAGCCCGCCAGCCCGCCCATCAGGTTCCCGAGCACCCACGACAGGAGCGTCGCCCAAAGGAGAAGCCCGGCGGTCCACGGGAGTGACGTCCGGATCAACGCCATGACCGGCGTCGGGAACTGGAAGAAGGAGACGCCGAAGTCGCCGGTGAAGACCCGCCTCCAGAACGCGCCGTACTGCTCGAGCATCGACCCCTCGAGGCCGTACATTTCCCGCAAATCCTCCACCATCGCGTCCATCGAGGCGGGATCCAGATACGAACCGTACGATTTCAGCTGGGCGATCGTGCGCTGAACGGGATCGCTCGGCGTGAACCGGGGAATGAAAAAGACGGCCGTGATCCCGAGGAAGATGACCAACACGTACTGGATAAGTCGCGGAAGCAGATACCGCCTCACGAACCTCATCTTCTTCTCCTCAGGATCTTCCCTGCATGCTTGGATGAACAGGCCCCCGGGCAGGGCCTAACCATACCCGAGGGCAGTCGTTTCAGCGTCTACTCACCTGCCGGCTCCAAGAACGGAGTCATGTACTTGAACGGCCCCCAGTGCGAATAGGGCTGCGTGTACGGATTCTCCGAACCGGGCCAGTTGGTCCAATAGTACTCGTCCCACGTGAGGAAGCCGATGTACCCGAAGGTCGGGGTTCCCGGCATCTCGGTGAACGCGACCTTCAGGCCCTCGATGCCGAGGGCGACCGTCGCCGCGGTGTCGGCCGGATTAGTTCCCCGCAGTTTCGCGAGAACCGCGTCCATCTCGGGGCTTGACCACCGCGAGTGGTTCCCGTTTGTCAACTGCCCGATCGGTCTGACGTACGCGGAGTTCCAGTTGTCGAGCGTCCGGTACAGGTCGACGCCGGCGCCCCAAGGCTCCTGAGCCGGCCAGTTCCCGGCAATGTCGAAGTCGCCGTTCTGCGTGATCGTCGCGGCAGCGTCCGACGGGACGTGCACTGCGTCAATCCCGAACTGCTTCCACTGCTGAACCGCGGCCGAAGCGTTCTTGAACTCCAGATGCGACGTGTCCGAGCGGCTGACCACCTCGATTCGCCAAGGCGACCCGTCCGGCAGCAGCCACTTCCCGTCGGCGTTCTGCGAGAAGCCGTTCTTCTCGAGCAGCTTCGTCGCCGCCTCGGGTGCATACTTGAACCAGCCGAGGCCGAACGCTGCCTCCTGGGCCGCCGGGTCGTCGGAAACGATGTACCCTCTGCCGCGTGCATACTCGATCACGCCAACGGCAGCGTCGGGATCGTACGGCTGGAACGTCTCGCCGCCGCCCAGATCGAGCGTGAACGCCTTCAGCCAGTCTTCCATCGGTTTGATGAAGTTCGCGGGATACGAGCCGAGGGACGGGATGTGAACCGGACTCAGCGTACCGGTTCCGTCGACCGCCTGCCCGGCATACTCGACGATGTCGATCGCCAGTGTGAGCGCCCAGCGAACATCCACGTTGTCGTACGGCGCCTTCGCCGTGTTGAAGATGAACCCGGTGATCGCCGGGTCGTTGTTGACGACCCACGGGAACCCCGGCTGATACGATCGGACCGTTTTGCCCTGGACCAGCGCGGCCTTGAGCCCCTCCGCCGAGAGGTCCACCGCGTCGAGCTGATGCGTCAGCTGCGCGACGATCTTCGCGCCTTCGTTGGCGAACGCCTGGAAGACAATGTAGCTCGGTCCCGGCTCGCCGTAGAGGATCCCCGTCGGGCTGTTCGCCCAGTCGCCGCGCTTCTCCCATACCGTCCAGTATCCAGCCGGGTCATACGAATGCAGCTTGTACGGTCCGCAGCCGACAAACGGATCGAACTCGAACTCAATGGGATCGTCGACTCCATCGAAGATGTGCTTCGGCATGACCCACGTACAGCCCCAGCGATCGAGGAACGTGGTGTGGAACCGCGAGTTCGGCTGCTTGAGATCGAAACCGACTCGGGAGTCGCCGATCTTGTAGACGAGCTCAACGTTCTCCGCGAAGAACGCGTGGTTGTTGAACCCGGGCGTGTCCATCAGCAGTTCGACGGTGAACACCACGTCTTCCGCGGTGAACGGGGTTCCGTCGGACCACGTGACGCCCTCGCGGAGAGGGATCTCCATGTGGTAGAAGTTGCTACTGTAGACGGGATCGCCGGCCGCAAGCCCGTTAATGATCTCGCCGGTGGCGAAATCGACGGACCAGAGCGGCTCATTCGCCAGGTTCTGCATCCCTCGATCCCGCCACTTCCAACCAACCCACTCGTTGAAGTTGCCGGGGGTTCCGACACGCCCTGTAAGTATGCTTGCTATCAGTGTCTCATCCCGTGGTAGATCCGCAAGCTGTGCAACGCCCACCAACGGAAGCAACATCGCTATAGTGAGGAGAAGTGCCAAGATTCTCCATGTCCTTACCATCTAAAACCACCTCCAACCATTTTTGTGTTATCCTATACCTTTGAAACCTGGCCGCGGGCTCTGCCTGCAAGCGTAGCATTTGGATCATTCTTCACTTAGAGGATGTCCAAATACCCGGGAGACTCGTGTCACCACGATGCGGTTACACGTGCTCCGTAGGCATCTGCCAAGGGGACCGACTCATTCTTACGGCACCCCACGATGCAGACCGGAAGACCTGCGGCCAGCTCTTATACCTACGAGCGTCTTCACATCCCTTCCTTCCAACCTCGCTCTGTCTTGCACATCCCTACACCTACTGTTGCGCGTTCTCGCCTCGACCACCTCCTTACCAAATCTAGTGGAGAGTTCGTCTCAATTGCCTTTGCGCTCACTCAGCGTTCTTGCTCTGGGCACGCCGATGACTCACGAACCCGCAATTCACACTCCAAGCGGACTTGCACCGAGGGTGCGCTGTTCCCCTCGATCCGCTTCACAAGCATCTCCGCCGCCTTGTACCCCATTTCGTGGGGCTGCTGAGCGACCGAGGTGATTGCCGGGCGATACGACGCAGCCCACGGCGGATCATCAAAGCCGACCAGTGATACATCCTCCGGACAGCGAAGGCCTGCTTCCCTAAGATGTCGCAGTACACCCAGCGTCATGAGGTTGTTCGAGCTGAAGATCGCCGTTACTCGCTCTCCCTTCACGCTGAGCAGCGCTTTCGTTGCCATAGTGGCTCCCTCGACCTCCAACCCGGCTTGGCGAACGTCTCCCTTCTGGAGGGCGATTCCCACTTCCTTGAACGCCTGCTTCCAACCGCGTACGCGATCATCAAAGCTTCTAACACCTGCGAGTTCCACGATTGCTCCGATTCGGCGATGCCCCAACCCAATTAGATGGCGAGCGGCCTCGTATCCTCCCCTTTCGTTGTCGGAAAAAACCTGATCTACGTCCAGCCCAACTGCACGATCGACTACGACCAGAGGAATCCCCCGTCGTACTAGAGGTTCGAGGGTCGCCTCCCCTTCCACCGTTGGAGCGACTACGAACCCATCCACCCGGTGTTCCATCATCATTGCTACGTGACGCTTTTCTACTGACGGATCTTCACCCGTGTCGCACAGCAGCACGTCGTAACCGGTTTCGAGCAAGCGATCCTCCACTCCGCGAACGATTTCGGAGAAGAACGTGTTGCCGATGTCAGAAACAACAACTGCGATCGTCTCGCTTCTTCCTCGTCGGAGGCTCCTCGCGCGCCGATCCGGCTGGTATTCGAGGTTGTTGATCGCCTTTCTCACACGGGCAACCAGTTCCTCACTGACGAACCGCGTCCCATTGATCACGTGCGATACAGTCGTCGCAGATACGCCAGCGCGTTCTGCCACTTCACGCATTGTCGCCATCCGGGTCCTCCTGCGACGTTTTTGATCACTTCACTTGCTGAAGAAGTAACGCATTCAAAGCAAACCTTTGCGCAAACGTTTGCCTTATACCACAAATCCCCCCTTTTGTCAACAACGAACAACTCTTGTCACCCTACACCCCATCTAAGGGCTGCAGTTGTGCATCATTGTTTCTTGGGCCGAAAATCGCTGATTCTAGAAGGATTGGCAGGGCAACAGATTCTCTAGCGATCAACACAACTGACGTACTGCTTGTAATCTGTCACAAGCAGGTAACGCGGCGGTTTGTCTTCATCGATCACCGAAAACCGGCCTACCGGATCGAGAAACCTGTTGTCGTTCAGATCGGCATTGACCGTCGACACCTCACCGGCCAATACCGCCTTCTCCTCAGCCCAAAACGAGTGGTACAAGCGCGGCGTGATGGTAATGCCTTCTCCCGGCTGGAGCACAACCACATACCCAGCAGATACCCCGTATCGTATCCCATCTGCGACAAACGATAGGTCGTCCCATCCAAGGCCGTTGCTGTCGTCTGCGGGGTATTACCTGATTGCCAGCCGCTACGGTTGTTGATGTCCTCGGTTTTCGACCAGTGAAAATGCATGGGAGCGACCTGGTTCACGTTTACGATCATTGCTTTTTCTGCGTACAACATTTCGCTTCCACGCTCAAGGTCCTCCAGTAAGCCATTTCGCAAGGTGAATAGAACGAGGCCAAGTTCATCGAACCTCCCCTGTCCAAACTCAGTCACATCCCAACCGAGCTGTCGGCCGATGATCCCTCGGATCTTTTCTCTCCCATTCGTCGGGCGTCCAGTACGCAAAGCAAGGCAGAGCAAAGCGCTGCTCATCAGCAAAGGCAACCGCCTGTGCTATGATCTCGTTAATCCTCGTTGATGGGTGCGGTATTCTCCAAGTCTGTTTTGTTCAGCACCTGCTTGCGTTCCCAGGGTACACGGGTGTGGCAGTCGCCTGCGCCCTGGGTGGGACTTCTGTTGTTCCTACCAGGCCGGTTGAGGTGTTGGGGTCTGGCAGGGTTGCAAGGCTGACGATAAGAGGCTCTTGGACACCTTTCAATAAGGAAAAGCCTTCATGCAATCAACAATGACTCAACCAAAGCTCCAAAGGGCACCCCGCGGCCTTCTCCAACCGCACTGAGACACGTTGAAGCCAATCCGAGGGCTCGGCTTGCGTGCATCATCCGGATTCGAGTACCCTATTGTGATTCGGGAGGTATCATGAGCGACTTCATTGACCGGGTATTGGATCCTCAGCCGCAGCGCAAGAACGCTGATTGGCCAGGGAGGCTAAAAGCACTGCAGGGCGGCATCGGGTGGATCGTCATCGGGGTGATTGTCGCGATCTACCTATTGACAGGCATCTACACGATTGGCCCGTCCGAGGTGGGGCTGGTCAAACGGTTTGGCCGCTACGTCACGACCGTGGATCCGGGGTTGCACTACCACCTGCCCTCGCCGATCGAGAGCGTGGTCGCGGTAAACGTGCTGGAGATACGAAAAGAGGAAATCGGATTTAGAACGGTCTCGCCTCCTCCCAGCCCTCGGTATCAGACGGTAGAGACGGAAGCCCTCATGCTGACCGGTGATGGGAACATCACTCACGTGGAGATGGTTGTGCAGTATCGGGTTAAGGACGCAGAGCAGTTCGCGTTTAACCTGATCAATCCCAAGGAGATCGTCAAGGAAGCGGCGGAGGCCGTCCTGCGCGAACAGGTGGCGACAAAAACACTCGATGAAACGCTGACCGAGGAACGCGACGTGATCGGTGCTGACACGATCGTCGCACTGCAGGCGTTGCTCGATGTTTACGGCACAGGGATTGTGGTGGGAAACGTCCAGCTTCAGGACGTAAAGCCCCCCGGGGAGGTCGTCTCGGCGTTTGATGATGTGAACAACGCCCGTCAGGACAAGGAGAAACTGATCAACCAAGCGGAGGAATACTCGCTGGATATCCTCCCACGCGCCCGTGGGCAGGCACAGGAGATCGCCAATCAGGCCGAGGCCTACAAGCAAGAGCGGATCAAGCGGGCGGAGGGAGACGTTGCCCGTTTCCTGGAGGTGCTGACAAAGTACGAGCTGGGTAAAGACGTCACCAGAACGCGTATCTACATCGAAACGATGGAAGAGATCCTCCCGGGGATGGAGAAGATCATCCTGTCGCAAGAAGCAAGCGGGGTTCTGAAACTGCTTGACCTGAGCGAGACCTTGCGGGGAGGTGAGTGACGATGAAAAAGCTCATCATCTTTGCCGGAGTCGTTGTGCTGTTGATCATTGTCTACAACCTATTCACCTTCACTGTGGATGAGACCAAGAAGGCCGCTGTCCTGCGGTTCGGAAAAATCGTCAGACTCGCCGAGGAACCGGGGCTCTACTTCAAGATCCCCTTTGTCCAAAGCGTGACATTCCTGGAGGATCGGGTGTTGAACTACGACATCCAGCCTCGCGATGTCCTGACCTCCGATCAAAAGCGACTGATCATTGACAACTACGCCATCTGGCGGGTGGGGGACCCCCAGCGGTTCATCGAGGCCACCCGGGGGAGACTGTTGAACGCGCAGAGTCGGATCGATGACATCGTCTATTCCGATCTGCGCAACATCCTTGCCAAGCACACCCTGGACGAGATCGTATCGGAGAAGCGGTTGGAATACTTGCAGCAAGTGATGGAACTCAGCCGGGATAAGCTGCGAGAGTTCGGTATCGTTCTCATCGACGTCCGCATCAAACGCGCCGATCTTCCCATGGAGATCGAGCAGGCGGTGTTCTCCCGGATGCGCTCGGAGAGAGAGCGCATCGCTGCCCAGCTGCGGGCAGAGGGAGAGGAGCAGGCCAAGCAAATCAGGTCCAGCGCCGATAGGGACAAGGAGATTCTTCTTGCCGATGCGCGCAAGGAGGCGGAGAAGGTGATGGGACAAGGGGACGCGCAGGCACTCGAAACCTACGCCGACGCCTACAATCAGGATCCCGAGTTCTACCGCTTCTGGCGCACCCTGGAGTCCTACAAGATCGCCCTCAAAGACGGCTCCCGCATTGTGCTGTCAACGGATTCTGACTACCTCGAGTTCCTGGAGGGGATGGTGAAGTAGGTAAACCGTGGCTTTGCCCGGTTAAGCCGGCTCCAACGAAGCGGCCGTGGAACGATCGTCTCACACGTGCCACGAAGTGAGCGCCGTTTCCTGGGGGATCAGCCTCGAAAGCGCTATCGTGCCGACGTCGCGGCAATTGTCATCCGGCTGCGCATCACCATGTACACGATGACAAGAGAAGCGACGACCGCG
>CAZDDA010000108.1:0-7328 GCA_964504085.1 uncultured Thermotogae bacterium
AGCCCGGCAGGCGCTTCGTCGCGAAAGGAGGTATGCGTACCTCGCATCTCACCAGCTCCTTTTTGCCGCGCACTGAATCGGGCAACTCGTAGTGCTTCCACGAGTTGCTTGAGAAGACCAGGCCTCAGGAGTACTCCTTTTGGGAGGTCGGCCAAGAGAAGAATCCTAAGAATGAAGATTGTATCGCGGATCCTGGCGAGTTCGACGAACGGGACTCCCAACCGGAATCCCGTTGAGTTCACCCACAGGGGCGACTATCCTTAACGCAGTTAGTGTCCTTCAGACGGCGTAAGAGGAAGTAAGTCACATATCATTATTGGATCTCCGGAACTGTAGCTACTGGGAAGTTGCTTGTTTCCGATCTCCGGACCATAACCGCATGACCGTGCCTTCATGAGGAGAAGCAATGAACGAGATGCCGCACAACGACTGGCGCGAGCCGCCCGATGATGCACTGTACGCCAAGGTGGATGGCGAGGCTGATCGGCTTTGCGGAACCGGCGACCTTGCCGCGGCTTTCAGATTACTTGACGAGACGTGGCCGGGCCTCCCTGGTGGGACGATGCACCCCAGGATGCAGGATCCCCTCCTATACAAGGCCTACCTCCTTTCTCAGTTGGACAGAGCCGAGGAGGCAATCGAGGCCGTTCGCGCTCTGCATAGGTCGGGCTACTCCTGTCCCCTAACCTGGAGTGGCTTCGATTCGATCCGGTCACTCGACGGCTATGACGAGGTCGAGCGGGAGAACACGCGCCTAGTCGAGGAAGAGAAGAAGCTGGCCAAGTTGGAGTACCGGGTGCATCTTCCCGACGGCTATGACGTAAACAGGCCGTACCCGCTGGTGCTCGCACTGCACGGCGATGGCGGGAACATGACCAAGATGCAGGCATACTGGCCGTCCCGTCCGATGCTCGAGCGCGGGTACATCGTCGTCTACGTGCAATCCTCGCAGCTGGTGCATACCAACAATTTCGCATGGCTACCCGACCCAGAGATTGCGTGGACTGACGTTCGCGTCTGCCACGAGCAAGTATGTCGACAGCACAAGATCGACACGTCCTCACTGATCCTGGCGGGCTTCTCCGGCGGGGCGATCACGGCAGTTGACCTCGCGTTTGGCGAGGCGCTGCCGATCACGGCGTTTGTCGTCCTCAGCCCGGAGATCAAGCCGGAGCACTTCACCGAAGAGGCCGTGGCACGAGCGGTGGAACGTGGCGTGCGGGGCGTCTTCATTGAGGGTGCGCTTGTGTGGCCACTGGACGACGAACAAGAGATGGAGGCTGCGATGCGCAATGCCGGGCTCCCGATCAAGCTGATCTTGAATGAAGGCTACGGCCACGCCGCGCCGCCTGACTTCGACGTGAAGCTCAATCGAGCGCTCGACTTCGTCCTGAACTAGAAGGCACGCTGCAGCAAGAAGCGAACGGGTATTCGCGAAACTCAAGGTTGGCGGCATCGGGATTCCGGAGACTCAGATCCTGGACAGGGAAAAAGGCAAGACCACGATCGCTGGTCTTTCTTCCTTGTCTCCCGCAGAGGCGCTGAGGGGAACCACAGAGCGTTCGACAGATCATAGATCCTGTCCCAACTGCCCTTCTCCCGCAGAGCCGCTGAGACGCAGAGGGAAGCGAACCTCAGGAGCACTGCTCGGATCACGCGACAGATCTTCGGATTCCAGTCTCAACAAAGACCATAATGACTCCTGGCTCAGGCAGTTCTCTGCGTCTCTGCGCAAGTCCGCTCTTATCCTTTCAGCGGCTGCCGAACCCTTTCTCCCGCAGAGCCGCAGAGGGGAGAACACAGCGTTCAAGCATGGTTTGAGGAGTCGGCTGAGAGAAGCATCCCAAGAATCAAGATCAGGCCCCGAAGGTTCCGCAGTGCCGACAAACTACATCATCCGGGAGGAGATCCTGCCACAACCGGCACTCAACTTCGCAGCTCTATGCGCCTGGACTGGTGCAGGATTCCCACCGCATGTCCTCCCTTCATGCGATCATCGCTGAATCACAGTGACAGAAGCAATGGAATGACCTGCGGGATGGAAATGGTACTCTGACTCTGGTACGAGGGGGCATGTTGCTCGATCTCTGGGCTGGCTACTTCATGGTCGCGTTCAGCTCGCTGACCAAAGCCCGAAGACCTGTGGTCCGAACCTCAACGCCATTGATTTGGCGCGTATATGCCTGATCTACATCAGCGGAGACAACCCAGTTCCTGCCGTGCGAATACTGGCGGCGGAATGCAAGGAGGCTCTTCGGATCAAACTCGCCTGCAGACCACTTGCACTCAATGGCGTCTGGAGCGGTTGCTCGACCTCGGAGGATGAAATCGATCTCGTGACCGTTCTTGTCTCTCCAATAGCGAACCGACTGTGCCTGCAGTGACGCTTGGATCTCATTGAGCACAAAGTGCTCCCACAGAATGCCAAGATCATCCGATCGCAAGTCGTCCCACCCGCGTGCGTAACAGACGAAGCCCGTATCAAAGGCATAGACTTTCGGTGCAGAAACAAGCTCAGTTGAGCGACGCGTGCTGAACGGCCGTACAATGTGGGCAACCAAGGTCGCTTCAAGCACAGCAAGGTAATTGGTGACTGTCTGGCGGCTGATCTCGCACGGGCCCGCGAAGCGCGTCGCCTCAAAGATGCCTCCGCTTTGTGTGGCCACTAGTTCGACCAGACGCTGGAAGGACGTCCGTCTCTCTAGCCGGAATAGCTCCTGAATGTCCTTGGCCCAATAGGAGTCAAGCCACTCCTGATAGTCTGACTCTGGGAATGAATCAGCAAGGAAGAACGGGGGCAAGCCGCCACGTTGGAGACGATGCGCCAAGTTGTCCTGCTGGAAGGTCTTCAACTCAGCCAGTGTCATCGGTGTGAGCCAAACCGTGCGCTTTCTTCCAGTCAGCGTATCGCGGAATTTCTCAGACGCACCCAACGTGGAAGAGCCAGTGGCGAGGATACGAGTATCCGGATAGTGATCCGCTGCAATCTTCAGGATCTCTGACGGATTTGCCAAGCGATGGATCTCATCCAGCACAATCCGCTTCCCTCGCGTGTCGTTCAGAAATCCTTCAGGGTCGTCGAGCAATCTGCGCGTACGCGGCAGTTCGCAATCGAAGTATTCCACATCGGGCAACGAACGGCATAGAACCGTCTTCCCCACACGACGCACGCCCTTCAACCAGACAATGGACCGCTCGTCGAATGCTTCCTCAATCCGTTGAATCCATTCCCTTCTCAAGTACATATGCAATGAGTTTAGCGTTTGGTGCTACCAGATGCAAAACTGTTTGCGTTTGGTCTTATCTTGCGACCCAACGATCCTCAAGCCAATCGCAGTAAGCGCATCCCCCATTGAAGATGCGTGGCGCAAGACGCTAGGACGCGCGAATTAGCACAAGTCGCTGTTCCTTCGGAGTGGGAAGGGGGCTACGATTGGATTTTGCAGGGAGACGGAGCACGCGACGCGGGGGCACACAGCGCCGATGGACTACATCATCCGGGGGGAGATCCTGCCACAGCCAGCGGTTGGCCTAGCAGCTCTACGCGCCTAGACTGGTGGAGGGAATTCGCAAGGGGAGTCCTCAGAGAAGGCCTAGCAGCTCTACGCGCCTAGACTGGTGCAACATTCCCACCGCATGTCTAGCACAAGGAGGAGCGATGAGAGCGAGAAGGTTTGCCCTGCTGGCGTTTGTCGGCGTCCTGGTCGCCGCTCTGCTTTCTCTGCCTGCGGTCTCCACGTCGTACAAGCACGGAGTCTGCACCAGCGTCGAGCAGGTGTACGGAAGCGTCGAGACGAGCCTAACGGCCGCCGATCTGTCGGATCTGAACATCGAGGTCGGCGATCACGTCGCCGTGGTCTTGGCCAAGACGGGCCTGGACCTTGAGATGCCCTGCATCGACATCGACGATCTGTTCCCGTCTCTCCCGCTGGGCGTTCCCGGTCTTGCGCTGATTGGGAACACGGTCTACATCACCGGGTGGTACACGAACGTCTCAAGGGAGTTCGAAATCGATGAGAACGACGCGTTCATACTGCGCCTCCTTCGAAAGGGCAGCTACCTCAGCACGATCAAGCAGCGAGCGGTCAAGACGCGCACTCTTCGAAGCGACTGCTCCTCGGATGAGGAGTTTGCCAACTTCCGGGAGGTCTCATGCGGCCACATCATGAGTGGCGTGCTGTATCGGTCGTCCCATCCCGGGAATGCAGACGTTCCAGATCGCTCTCGCTTCGTGAAGACTCTCGTGAAGCAGGTGGGTATTCAAACGATCATCAATGTCGGCACCTCTTCAGAGGATCCGCAGCAGGAGTATTCCGACTGCGCCTACTGCGACGCGTGCAGCAGCGTCGGAGGTCTCCTCGCGAGAAACATCGGGCTGGCGGTGACCTGGTCGCGCTTCAAGGAAGAACTCCGAGAGGTGCTCGAGTTCATCATCGACCACGAGCCGCCGTACTTGATCCACTGCAAGCTGGGACAGGACAGGACAGGGATCACCATTGCCATTCTCGAATCGCTGGCGGGGGCTTCCTACCAGGAGGTTGTCGACGACTACGCGCTGTCCTTCGAGAACCGCTACGGCATCACGAAGACCCATCTGCTCCGCGGCGAAGTCGAGGAACAGCTGTTGAGCAAGCTCCGAGACATGAACGGGGGCGTGGCACTATCGACTGGCTCCCCCGGAACCGTGAACAGTCTTCAGGAGGTCGTCATCGACTACCTGCATGATGACGTCGGGTTGAGTCACCAGCAGATCGAAGCGCTTCGCACTTCTCTGACCGGTTAGATTACAGGCGACCGTCCGGCAGCAGGGGATTCCGGGACACAATACCTATCTCCACCTCGCGTACGCCCCAGTTACGTACTATGTCCCCGGAACCCCGCTCCCCCTACCTAGAGAAGACCAACGTGTTGCCACCTTTCGACTCCTCACCGCGGGAACTCGAGGTACCGTAGGGACATCCACTTCCAACTGCCTTCTCGCGCAGAGACGCAGAGAGGAAACACACAGCGTTCGAGCACAGCTTGAGGAGTCGGCTGAGAGAAGAATCCTGAGAATCAAGATCAGACCCGGAGGTTCCCTTATGCTTCTAATTACTTGAGATCGCGGATTGGCATACCTCTTGGTCGACTAAGCTTCCCAACCGCCGCTTTCGCAACCAGCCCTACCCATCTTAGGATGAATCCTTCTTCATCTTCACTATCTATTGGCAACGGTCCATACGCTACATTGACGACGTGCATACCATTTCCACATGCAAGATCAATGTCAGCCAAGTAGCCCTCCAAGCCATACGGCTCGTCCTTTTCTTCCTGTTGCGCCAATGTCCAGAAAGCAACCTCGTACCATCTATAGCCGTTACCGTCTTCCAGGTCGCCAAATAGCAGTGATGCGGACCATGTGTACGAGGTTCTGGTGCAAGTCAGGCTGATTAGCGCCCAGCCCAAGATGTTCCACCCCGTAGAACCGTATGGCTTGGTTCCCCTCGCATGTCTAGCCAGGACAAGTTCTTCTAGGAATTCCGGGTCACGCGGAAAACTGAGTTCCGCCTCACCGAAATGCAAGACTCCCCTATGATCAAGCGTTACGCTTTCAGAGGACTCTCTTATCCTTGAGGACAGATTCTCCCTAATGGATAGGAAGCTCGATCTTGCGTCAGCGAAAAGCTCTTCACGGTCACGACGCAAGGTGGCTGCAGCTTGGTTTCTTGCTTCTTCTTGAGCCTCTACTTCTGCTACCAGTTTCGCCGCTTCGTCAATTGCCGAATGAACCCTGTCGGAACTTCCTGAAGCCACTTCTATCTCTGATAGGACTTCCGCGCACCGTTCTAGCGTTGGCCTAGCATTGGGCGGTTTCCTCAACATATGGGCAACAAACGCAGCAAAGCGTGGAGGTAGCACAGCAACTGGGCTAGGGACCTTATGCAAGTGACTCTCGCGGATATCATCAATCGAACCATTGAAAGGAGGGTTTCCAGTAAGTACCGCATGAATGATACAACCAAGTGCGTAAACATCAGTAGCTGTAGTTGGGCGTTCACCTTTCCACTGCTCTGGAGCCGCGTATGCTGGGGTGAGACTACTCCTGAGCGTCTCCATGGACGTTGAGTCTTCAATAAATTTCGCGATTCCGAAGTCCGCGATCTTCCACGCGTATTGATGATATAAGACGTTGGCAGGCTTCAGATCTCGGTGAGTGATATTTCGCACTTCAGAGAGACCACCGATGATGTGTAGGATCGCAGTTTTCGCAGTTACCTGATCAATTGCCCCGCCTGCTTCATTGATCTTATCTTGCAAGCTAAAGTCACAAACTGGCATCACTAGAAAATACCGATCTGATTCAGAGTCCTGCCCCGCATCAAGCACAGATACAACATGCGCAAATGATTGCTGCATTAGCCTTTGACCGATTTTCAACTCTCGATGTGCCGCTTGATCTGCGCTAATCTTCAAACGCTTGACTGCAACAGGTCCATTTGCTCCGCTGCCAAGAAACACCTCACCGAACCCGCCAGCCTCGCCAAGAGGTTTGGCATCATCGTATTCCCATTCTCCTGCTGGCAATCTAATGGTGTGTAAAGACATCGTTCATTCCTTCTGAGGTAGTTCTTGTCGTTGGTCTCAGACACAACCCTGCGCATCACCTGCGCGTCGTCCCGCTTCTGTTCAGCGCAACACTCGAAAGCATCGGGTGAATGCTTGTTACGCACGCCCCCGAGGCAGAATTGCCTGCCCTGGGTCAGCTTCTCCAGAAACTCATCGATCAGGAGATCATCCACCGCGCGAACCTCCACGATTGCGTGACGCTCCAAGTGAACGGTGAGACTGGGTTCAGCCGGTTTGGAGTCATCGTCGACACCCGTTACCTGAATATTGCCATACCGCAATCGCTCCACAGCCTTCAGCTCAGCTTTGCGCGCTGCAGACTTGAAGACTGGATCCTGCAGGAACTCAAGGAGACGTTCCCGTATGTCGCTTTGGTTCCAGGCTTCAAGGACCACTGGATGCAGATACTGCTTGAGAACACACAGCAGAGCCGACCCCGAGATTGTCATGACAACAATCCAGCATCCGCGCTTGACGGCTTCAATCTGAGCCGGACTGGCAATACGACGGCCCAATTGCTGGCCCCTTGAGACGGTTGCGAGCTTGACATCAGATGGCAGCCCCAACTCGTCCATGAGATCCAGTGACTCCTGTTGCACAATGGATCTCGCAAAGTCGTCCGCACACTTGAAGAGCTGCTAAAACTCGTCCGGCGAGATGGAGCCGTGGCCTGGCAGGACGAACGTAATCTTGAGCACGCGGTCCGATTCATGTGTACCCAT
>CAZDDA010000109.1:0-6592 GCA_964504085.1 uncultured Thermotogae bacterium
CGTTTTCTCGAAGATTTCGATCGGGTCGGGAGAAGGCACGACCCTGCGCCAACCACGGCCGGCGTCTTCGCGTACATGGTAGCCCTTGCTCGTCTCAAGCTCGTCTGCCACTTGCTCGGTGTAGAACGGGCCCACCGGTTTGGATGGATTCGCAAACGCGGGGTCATTGCAATCGATGACGACTTGCGTGAGAACCGTTGCGATCGGTATGTCCCCGCGGCCTCGCTTCGCCAGCTGGGCGTGCAGGCTCTGCTGAATCATGTAGCCGATCAGTCCCTGACTCTGCGCACCACAGACGTCAAGCGGCATTGGCGCAGCCACGCCCTTGCCCGCCTCGTTCTGCAGTAGGATGTTGCCCACCTGCGGCCCGTTTCCGTGCGTGATAACGATCTTGTACTTGCCCGATGTGACCATATTAGCCAGCTGCCCACAGGTCGTCTCCACGTTCTCCATTTGCTGCTCAAACGTTCCCGTCTGCCCGGGTTGGAGAATCGCGTTTCCGCCTAGGGCGATCACCGTAATTTTCTTCTCAGTTGCCATTTGGTCACCTTCTACTTGAGTATTAAGTTAGATCACTCTGCGGCAGGGGGGCCTCCGCCCGATCCATCGACTCACGCTCCACGGTCAGTCCGACTTCTTGTTGATTCTCAGGGTCGAGAAATCGAGCAAGGACATCCAGGGCCTCATAGAGGGAGTCCAGTGTGAGATACTCGTCAGGTTGATGTGCCTGAGAGATGTTTCCAGGGCCGTAGATGACAACAGGGATGTTGAGTGCAGGGACAATCGTGCCGGCATCGGTGTAGTAGGACGCAAGCGTCAATCCTGCAGAGGAGCCTGCGGGCCGGTTGACTGCGTTGAGAAAGTCACGCACATGTGGGTGGTCTGGGTTGCTGATGATGGGTGGATTGTCACTCATGATTTTCATGGAGAACTGTGCGCCGACCTGCGAAACAGCCTGCGTTCCCAGTTTCTGAACAAGGTCAAGGACCTGTTCCTTCTCCGGTTCTGATACAACGCGGAAATCCAATGTTACTCGCGTTTTATCTGGGACAACATTCACTTGCCATCCGCCGTTGATCTGTCCGATGTTGAGCGTGGTTTGACCGCGGCTGGGAATCGTCTTGAATCGCCTAGCAGCCTTGGCGAGCTGCAGGCAGAACCAAGAAGCGGGAAGGATGCTATTTATCCCCAGCTCCGGGACCGAGCCGTGTGCCGCCTTGCCCGAGAAGGTCACCTCGGCCCACAGCTCTCCTTTCTGGCCGGGCAAAGCTTGCCCCGCAGTAGGTTCCGTGATGATGAGCAACTCCGCATCGTCTATCAGGCCGGATTGGACAACTGATCTTGCTCCTCGGTATGCTTGTTCCTCGTCGGCGGTGAACACGAGGGCGAGGTCTTTTCGTGGGGTGAACTTGTTCTGGGTGATCAATTTGGCCAACTCGAGGATGACCGCTACGCCACTTTTCATATCGGCTGAACCACGGCCCCATATCCTGTCCTCTTCGATTTGACCGGCAAACGGGGGAACGGTCCATTTCTCTTCGTGAGCATTCACCGTATCCATGTGTCCGCATAGGACAATGCTCCCTGGTTGTTTCCCCGGAATCCTGGCCACGAGAGAGCTGCGGCCCTCCTCAAGGGGTAGTTGTGTCACGTTGATCCCTTTTTGGGAGAGGTACGCTTTGATGAACGCCGCTATCCGATCCTCATTTCCCGGCGGATTGCCACTTTCAATCTGAATGAGCCTCTGGAGAAGGTCTACGGTTTCTTGCTTGGTTTCCTCAGTGATACGCAACAACGGCACTTCCTTTTCAAATCGCTCTGTGCTGCTCGACACGTCGGAAAATCATCACGTACATGAGTGCATTGGCTTCACCCGTGGGTGGGATAACCAGGGGTTAATCCTCCCATATTTCCTGCATTCTTCTCCAATGTTCGTCCATTCTATTGAAGGCGCACTCCGGGCTGCCCTGCACTATGGCATCGACAATCTCGCTGTGTAGGACAACCACCTGTTCCATGTCGGCCACGTTCTTCAAGTAGTAGTGATGTGTGAATTCGCGGTAGAGCTTGTGATTCATCGTGTTGATGAGTGGATGCAGTGCTGCAGTTATCAAGCGGTTCCCCGATGCTTCGGCAAGGGTGAGATGGAACGACTTGTCTGCTTCGAAGTAAGAGGGGAAACTTCCGCTTCGTGCCTGATGGCTCATCTTGCCAATGATGGCTTTTAGTTCAGAGATGGTTTCATTTGAGGCTTTCTCTGCTACAAGAGCGGCGACGGGTGGTTCCAAGCGAGCGCGTGCTTCCATGACCTCCAGACAGCCTGCTTCGCTCTCGATTAAGTGCGGTGCCTCCTGTTCTTCATCGGAGGAAGGCATTTTCAGGATGTAATTGCCGCTGCCGGATTTCGTCTCGATCAGGCCGACAGCCTGTAAGGCAGAGAGTGCCTCGCGGATTGATGGGCGGCTCACTCCCATCTGTTCGGCGAGTTCAAACTCCGATGGGAGTTTACTCCCAACCGGGAAGGTGTTCCGTTTGATTGCTGCGACAATCTGTTCGGCAACGATGGCAGACACCTTGCGCGGACGGACCTTCTGAAATGTGTTGCTGGAATTCGCGCTCCGCTTACTTGTCATTTAGCCAAGCTGTATGATAGCATTACCAAAGGTGGTTGGCAAACTGTGCCGTAAGTAGGCCAATCAACGCTGGACTGATGGAGGAGACAATGATCGATCTAGCTGTTCATGCGAAGCAATTGGGGCGCACAGCGCAACGCGCGAGAGAGAGGGGAATCATCGTGCCAACCTTGGCCCAAATGCGCAATCCCGAGACAATCCCCGCTGGAATCAAGCAGCGTCTGTCCGATGTCGGTCTGTGGGACCTGCATCCGTCGAACCTGTTCCGAATTACGTGGAAGAACGAGCCGATCAAGCACGGCGGTGGTTTCAACGGAGTCAATTACGTGGAGATCCCTCGTGAGATCACTGGGATCCGCGCCCGGATTATCGCTCTTGTTGGGAAGTGGTTCCCCACTGGTTCGCACAAAGTAGGTGCCACATTCGGCTGCCTGGTTCCACGACTGGTCACTGGGCAGTTTGATCCTACCTTCCATAAAGCGGTGTGGCCATCCACTGGGAATTACTGCCGCGGAGGTGCCTACAACGCCAATTTGCTTGCGTGTGAATCGATTGCGATCCTTCCCGAGGAGATGTCCCAGGAACGATTCGACTGGCTGTCCAACGTTGCTGGAGAAGTGATTGCCACTCCGGGTTGCGAGTCAAACGTGTGGGAGATCTTCCAGAAATGTAAGGAGTTGGAGGCCACACGTGAGAACATCATGGTCTTCAACCAGTTCGACGAGTTCGGAAACCACTTGTGGCACTACAGCGTGACGGGACACGCGATGGAGGAAGTATTGCATGCAGAGCTGGGCGGGGATGGGCGCTACGCTGGTGTTGTGCTGACCAGTGGCTCGTCAGGGACAATGGGATGTGGCGACTATCTCAAAGAGGTCTTTCCCACCAGCAAACTTGCTGTCGGCGAGTCGTTGCAGTGTCCCACGCTGCTCGAAAACGGGTTCGGCGGCCACCGAATCGAAGGGATCGGGGACAAGCACGTTCCGTGGATTCACAATGTCCGCAACACCGACATGGTCATTGCCATCGATGACGAGCACTGCATGAGCTTGCTCCGCCTGTTCAATGAACCAGCCGGCCAGGCGTATCTCCTTCAGCAGGGGGTCAGTGAGACGTTCATCGAGCAACAGTCGCTCCTCGGCATTTCCAGTGTGGCAAATCTGCTTTGCGCGATGAAACTGGCTAGGTACTACGAATTGACCGAACAAGACATCGTCCTAACTGTATTCACCGACTCGATGGAACTCTATCAAACCCGCTTGCGAGAACTGGAGGAGGCACGCAGCCACTACAGTGAGATGCAAGCTGCGATGGACTATCACCGCTACCTGAAGGGAGTCACGACCGATCATATGGCCGAGCTGGGGTACCGAGAGCGCAAGCGTATCCACAATCTGAAATACTACACGTGGGTGGAACAGATGGGTAAATCCGTCGAGGAATTGGATGCGCAGTGGTACGATTTTCCCCACTACTGGGATTGCATACACGGGCTGGCGGAGCCGATCGACGCCTTGATCGAAGCGTTCAACGAGAAGGTAGGGTTGCAGGGGATGCCGTAAGCGGGCCCAACAGGGCGACCGTTGCCGGAAGTCCATCGTCCTTTGACTTTAGCACAAACGAGTTTCAAGAAGAATCGGTGGTCTCCAGGCTTGCGCTTGGCCACGTGAGCCTCTAAGCTGAAGAAGCAAGACCCGAGGGAGGTGAGAAAACGATGGAACGATCGTCAATGAAGGGAAACAACCTAGCAGCTAATCTGCTTGTAGTACTGTGGTTTGGGACTCTGTGGGGGGCTTGCGAAGCCCTACTCGGGGGCTTGCTTCACAATTACCTTCCCCCGACGTACCCCGGCAAGTTCATGATCGCGGTAGCAATGGGGCTGATGGTCTTTGCCATCCGGCGTACCGGAAGGCCGTGGATCCCTTTGGGTATGGCCTTGGTTGCTTCGCCCCTCAAGCTTTTTTCTGCAGCGATTTTCTCTCTTCCCATCTGTGCTCCGGTGGTATTGAACCCAGCCTTCTCGATTCTTGCACAAGGTGCTGCGTTTGCCCTTTTCGCTGTGGCGCTTGGCCGCCTGCTACCTGAGCGACCGTACCGTTTTGGTCTTGCTGGTGCGGCGGCGGGGGCGCTGCAGGCAGTTCTGTATGTCGGCTTGGTCCGTGGCCCCGGCCTGTGGCTATATCCCCCTCTGGAAACCCTCCGGGCGCTTGGAACGAAGTTTCCCCACTGGGCCGCCTCCTGGTCCCAGATTGCGAATTTCTTGAGCGCGTCGATTCCCTACTCTCTGCTTGCGGCGGGAGTGACGGCGCTTGCGATCGGATACGCTCCACTGCGCACCCGAGCCCAGATGCGTCCGTCGGTTCTTATCGCAGGGACCGTGCTATGCCTGGTGACCTTCTTCCTGTCTTCTTGGCTTGTCTAGAGACGGACACTTGCCTGATTCTCAGTGGTGAGATCGGCGCTGGAAAGACGTCTGTTGCGAACCACCTAGCGACTGAGCTTGACGAGCAAAGAGGTGCCGTCGGGGGCATTCTCTCCCCGCGAATCATTGAGGACGGGGCCACGATCGGCTACACGATTCGCGATCTGATGACCGACGAAGAGCGACCGTTCGCATCGCTTGATCCTCCGGGGTGCCGGTGGGAAAGTTCTTCATTGCAGAACGGGGGTTGGCCTTTGCGCGGTGTGCGATTGAACAAGCGATAGCCTCTACGCAGACCGTTTTCGTCGATGAGGTGGGGATGTTGGAGCTGGCTGGAAATGGCCTGGCTCCGGCAGTAAAGACGCTTCTGCAATCGCAGGTGCTCCCTGTTCTCTTGGTGCGCTCCTCGTTTGTCGAGGCCGTAGTACACGCCTTTTCCATCACGCGATTCAGAGAGTTCGACGTCGGTCAGCAGGACGTCCTCTTATCCAGGGAAGGAAGAGGGCGAGATGGCTGAGCGATTCTGGAAAATTGTGGACGCCGTCGAATTTCCTCTTCTTGTGACCAACGGGAAAGATGGGTTCCCGAAAGCGCGGCCGATGCATCTAATCGACCGGGAGAAGAATGCATTGTGGTTCGCAACCTCGCTCGCGTCACGCAAGGTAACGCAGATCGCTGCCGACGTCAGGGTAACGGTGATGTTTGTGGATACAAGCCGGTTCAACTACGTCTCTGTCCATGGCCGGGCACAAGTCGTCACAGATACAGAGATGAAGCGACGCTTGTGGCAAGAGTCCTGGAAGGACGACTGGCCGGCTGGACCGTCCGATCCCGACTACATCCTTCTCAAAGTTGTGGGAGAGAGCGGCGCCTACTACTGCGGCGACACCGATGAGTCCGGCGAGGTGAGTCTCTGAGTCTCGAATTCAAATCCCTTCTCGTCGAATAGGCAAACGCAGGCATCTACGACTTCAGGATCGTAGAGCTTTCCCTTCTTCTGTACGATCTCTTCCAGGACCTTATCAATGCCCAGCGCGGGCCTGTAGGAGCGGTGAGAGGACATTGCCTCGACGACGTCAGCCACGGCCAGGATGCGTGCTTCAAGCATGAACTCCTCCCCTTTGAGTCTTTGCGGATACCCCGACCCGTCTATCCGTTCGTGGTGCTGGAGCACGATCTGAGCGACGGGCCATGGAAACTCTATAGACTTAAGGATGTTGTAGGCAACCTGAGGATGGGCCTCAAACAGACCGTACTCCATCTCGCTCAACTCGTTGGGTTTGCTGAGGATCTCAGCCGGGATGGCCAGCTTGCCGATATCGTGCAAAAGCCCAGCGACGCGGATACCTTCGACGCGTTCTTCAGAAAGCCTCATCTCCTTGGCGATAGCGCATGCCAGTTGAGTCACGCGCTTCTGGTGACTTGAGGTGTACAAATCTCGAGTTTCGGTTGTCTGCCCGAGCGCTTCGATTATTCCCTGCAGCGCCGCGTGTAGCCTCTCTTCTGCCTGTTTGCGATTGGTAACATCCGCGGTAGA
>CAZDDA010000109.1:6602-7283 GCA_964504085.1 uncultured Thermotogae bacterium
GAGCCAATCATGCGAACTGGATTTCCGGCCTCGTCAATAACCACCTGTTCCCGGGCGTGAAACCAGCGATATTCGCCCGATTTGGTCCGCAGTCGGTGATCGACGTTGTACAGCCCACCATCCTTCAAGCGGGCCTCCATTGTTGCCTTTGTACGCTCTTTATCGTCTGGATGCAGAACTGCATCTAAGGTGTCAAACTCAACGTTGAGTTCCTCATCAGCATATCCAAGTAGCGCCTTCATTCGCGGAGACCAGTAGAGTGAGTTTTTCTGAATGTCCCAGTCCCATATTCCGTCGTTCGCGCCCTGCACAGCCAGGGCAAACCGCTCTTCACTGGCATGCAGTGCTCCCAAAGCGGATTCTGTCTGCTCGAACAAGCGGGCGTTCTCGATGGCAATAGCCGTCTGATCAGCAATAGCAATGGGAAAATGCTGATCCTCTTCGTCGTACGTGTACGGCTGGAAGCCCTGCACAGGGACAACGCCGATGACCTTATCCTTCTTCATTATGGGGACACCGAGATAGCAAAGTTCGGGTGGAATCGGCTCGCCCGCCACGCCAGGTGCCACTGGAGGGGTGGCCTTGGCCATGTTCCTGATCAGAAGGGGTTTCCTTGATTGGATGATCCATCCTGACAGCCCCATTTCTGCTGCCTGTTTGCTGAATGTATCAAAGCGTTCG
>CAZDDA010000110.1:0-7241 GCA_964504085.1 uncultured Thermotogae bacterium
GTGGTTCCGGTGACAAACGACGAGGCATCGCTTGCGAGATACAACACGCCTTGGGCAATCTCTTCGGGACGTCCCACCCGCCCCAGTGGTCGGTGGACCGACTCCGCGAGGATCACTTGATGGGGCTGGCCAAGTTGTTCTGCCTCGCCCGCGAGCATCTGCGTGTCCGTATCCCCTGGGCAGACCGCGTTCACGCGAATGTTCTGCGGACCATGATCCAGTGCCATCGCCTTGGTCAACTGAATAACGGCACCCTTGGAGGCACAATAGGAGACGGCATCCTTGCCGCCGACAAGTCCCCACCCCGATCCAGTGTTGATGATGACGCCACCGCCGGCTTCGACCATCACCGGGATGGCCGCCTTGGACAGCAGGAAAATCGACTTGACGTTCACCGCCATCACCCAGTCCCACTCCTCCTCTGTCGTTTCGATCACCGATGCGCGTCGGGTGACCCCGGCGTTGTTGAACAAGATATCGAGCTTCCCCCAACGCTCAACGGTCCTGCCAACCGCCTGTTGGCAGTCGCCGGCCTTCGTCACTTCGCAGCGGACGAAGATCGCTTGCCCACCATCATCGCCGATTGCACGCACAACCGCCTCGCCCGCCTCGACGTTGACATCGACAATCGTCACCGCTGCCCCTTCTTGGGCGAAGAGCTCCGCTGTGGCCTTCCCGATCCCGGACGCACCTCCGGTGATGAGAGCCACTCTTCCAGCGAGGATTCCACAAGCCTTTGTTCGAACGTCACTGGCCATTAGCTAACCATCACCTCCCAAATTGTGAAAAAGCTTCATAAAAGCCCTCCGCTTAATACCCAAAGCCAGCGATGTTTCATCCGTAGCGTCGCACCCTGTGTGCGACGTTATCTTTGGCGTGAAATGAAGCGGCATCAAATTGCAGCATAAGGATCAACTCCGCTTAAGATCTTTAGGTTTCGCCTTTTACCTTCTAATGGCTCGCAGCTTGCTTGAGGGGTTCTTTGCTCTGTCAGCTTGTTCCTCTCATCCTCTACCTGTACACGAGACTCGAACCATCCGGTAGTCGCCACGCCCGCACACGACACGGACGTACCCGCTCAACATCCGATCCGTCTCCGCATCACCGGTGTCTACCAAAAGCGGCCGTCCACCGAACGCGTCCAGCTTATCAGGCGTCGCCACGACGATGATGTTGTCCCTGCCAACCCGCTTGATCACCCGAGGACTGATCTGTTGGTTCCCCCGACCGAAGAGATACCCCTGTCCTCCGATCGGAGTCACGATGATCTTCGCCTCGTGCTCTCGGAGAAGGTCCAGGAGTTGCCGTTCGTTGACATCCCTTGCGAGAAGCCTGCTCTTGCTCACTACGTCCACACCGACGAGTGTCTTCTCCAACTTGAGCCTGGAGAGGATCGCGCGGGTAGTTGTCCCCGGTCCGACGATGCACAGGGCGCCATCCTCTATCCGGTGGATGACGTCCACAGCAATCGCCTCCGCGGCAACCTGATCCCCTGCGACACTCGGAGCCTTAATGCCTTGGACCAGCCGCTGCTCATACGGAATGGTGAGATAGCCATACAGTTTCGGCGCAACGAGCCCCTGCCGGAGCGCGTCCTCGTCGATGTCCATCACCTCCGCCTCCCCCATGCACCGGATGCGTCCCTGCAGGGTGGCCAGAGCAAGCTCTCCCGCACTTTCTGGGCTTACCGCAAACACTGCCGAGTGCATCTTCACTCCGGTGGGAATGCCGAGCACGAGAAGGTTATCCCCGATAACATCAGCGATGTCCCTTGCCGTCCCGTCCCCGCCGGCGAACAGAAGCAGATCCACGCCCAGTTGTCGCATCGCCTTCGCCGCATCCTTGGTGTCCGCTGCGGTGGTCTGTCCCGGCTTGATCGAGCCAACCACCGTGAACTCAATGCCACAGGATTCGGCTGCGTCCTGTCCCATCTCGCCGGGTGCTGCGATGAGTGCCAATTTATCTTGGATCGGTTTGATCTGCTGGAGGGCAAGAGCCACCCGCCTGTGCGATTCCGGAACCGCTCCTAGCTCGAAGGCACGACGCTGAATGGCCACGCCGTCGCTGCCCTTGAGGCCGACCCTTCCACCGAGCCCGGCAATGGGATTGACGATCAGGCCTAGTTTTCGCTTTCGTTCACTGCTCATGGGAAAGACGTACGCCTTATTTTCTCCCTTTCTTTGTCTTCTTCTGATAGGCTCGCCACGTGATCGCCCACTGTGAGGGGTCATCGAACGGCGCCTGATCAATCCGGTGCACCGTGCTGTTGTGGGGGGCTGTCTTTACCTTGTTGGGGTCCTTGCGCGCTTCATCTGCAACGTGTTTCAGGATGTCGACGTACTCGTCGAGATCGACCTTGGAGAAGGACTCCGTCGGTTCCAGGGTACAGGGCTCGAGGACAACGAATGGATGGTGGCTCGTCCAGTAGTGCAATCCAAAATCGGCCGCACGCAGCCCGATGTCCTCGGAGTGCACACCGGTCTGGCCACACAATTTCTCCCAACTGTAACGAACCTGCTCGATGCGCCGTTTCCCTTTGGCGTAGGGCGCGCTGACCCCGTCGATCTCCAACATTCTCTTGAGCAGGTAGTTGTTGTTCAAGACGGCGGTTTTTGAAACCTCGGCGAGACCGTCTGCGCCAAGGCTCATCACCCAACAATAGGCCTTGAGCACTGCGGCAGCTACACCGTAGAAGGCGCGCAACTTGCCGATGCTCTGAGGCCGGTCGTGATCGAGAAAGTACCGCTCACCGTCGAAGGAGACCACCGGTGTAGGCAAAAACGGCGCCAACCCTTCGGTCACGCCGATCGCGGCGGCCCCGGGGCCGCCGCAACCGTGCGGAGTGGAAAACGTCTTGTGCAGGTTGAAATGGCACAGATCGAAGCCAGCCTCTCGGGCTCGGGTGATTCCCAGGATGCCGTTCGCGTTCGCCTGATCGTAGAAGCACAAACCGCCGGCGTCGTGAACCACCTCCACGAACTCGGCGATCCTCGGGTTGAAGATTCCCGTGTCCTCGGGGTTGGTGATCATCAGTCCGGCAGTGCGCTCGCAGACCGCCGCCTTAAGGGCATCCAGGTCAGGATAGCCATCCTTGTCCGGATAGAGCGTGACGACGTCGAACCCCGCTGTCTTGGCGCAGGCCGCATCGGAAGGGTGAGAGAAGATCGTCGTGATAATCTCGCGCCTGTTGGCCTCGCCGCGATGGGCGTGATAGGCGCGGATGATCGAGGCCGCCGCGTAGATCGCCTCGGAGCCAGCTCCCATCTGCAGCGAGAACCGGTCCATCCCCGAGATCTCCTTTAGGATTTGCTCAAACGTATACATGATATCGAGGATCCCCTGCACTGTCTCTTGGGGCTGTAGCGGATGAAGCTCTCTGATCTGCGGCATTCTCGCCAGCTGTTCGTTGATCTTCGGGCTGTACTTCATCGTGCAGGTGCCCTGCCCGATGTCGACGTTGAGGTCAAATCCCAGGTTCTCCTGCGACAAGCGCATGTAGTGTCGGACAACCTGAGGCTGCGCCATCTCCGGCAAGTTCGGTGGCATCGCCCGTTGCAGCGTCTTCGGAAGCGCGGACACGACATCGCCGACCGTCTCACGAATCTCGTCCTCGACCGGTGGAGGTAGGATCCCTCGTGCTCCAGGAACGCTCAGCTCAAAGACGATCGGCTCGTCCCACCTGGCTTGGTGAAACCGCCTTAAATTGGGTCGTCCGTCGGTGTATCGCTTCTCGGTAATGTTCTCCATTTAGCTCACCGCCTCTGCCAGAGCATCGACGAGTCGATCCAAATCCGCTTTCGTGTGCACTTCGGTCACGCAGTGAAGGGCGCTTGCGCCCAGCTCGGGAAATTTGTCGGTCAGGTCTCTGCCACCAAAGATTTTGTGGCGAAGCAGGGCATCGTTGATGCCCGCCACGGTCTTTCCCGTGCCGTCGAAGTTGACCACGAATTCCTTAAAATGAGGGGCTGCGAAGATCGGCGCCTTAATCCCGTCAATTTTCGAGAGTTGAGCCATCAGGTATGAGGCACGTTGCATGATCCCCTCGCCGAGTTCCTGCATCCCCTGTGGCCCCATCAGGGCCAGATAGACACCGGCGGTGATCCCCCACAGAGCCGAGGCCGTACCGACGAACTCTTTTCCCTGCTCGCGTTCCGCGAACGAGGTGCGCTCGTACGCAACGTCGCCGAACCCGTATTCGCCCTCTACACAGGTAGAAGCAATCCCGAACAGGCGAGACGGGTATTCCATAACGTATTCTTCCTCGTCCCGTGTGGCGATGAACCCAGCGTGGCCGCCGCCGAATTGCATGTGCATCCCAAGCGATTGGATGTCGCCGCAGGCGATGTCCGCGCCGTAATCCGCCGGCGGAGCGATCACACCCAACGAGATCGGATCGACGCCGACCACGCAGGTCGCGCCGTGGTCGTGCGCTATCTCGGCAATCTCGTCGCCCCGGGTCTCAAGATGACCCAGATAGGAGGGGTTCTCGAAGTAGACAGCCGCCGTCGACGACGAGATCGCGGCTCGTAGGGCCGACAGATCGATCTGCCCCGTCTTCGCATCGTAGTCGAGCAGAGTAATCTGCAGACTCGGAGCACAGTAATCCCTGATCTTCGACAAGACGGCGGGTGGGATCGTCTTTGCCACCAGAACTTCCTGTCGGCCGGTGATCCGCGCAGCCATGCGGATCGATGTGGCGGTGGCCTGCAGGCCGTCATAGGTCGGCACGTTGACGACATCCATGTTCAGAAGTTCACCCATCATGCTGGCGTACTCAAACAGCGCCTGAAACCGACCGTGATCGTCGTACGGCTCGCCGGCATACGCAGTGAGAAATTCGCTTCGTTGATTGATCTCATCGCACACAGCCGGCACGTGGTGTTGGTAGCACCCCGCTCCCAAGAAGTTCAGGTACTCCCCACAGGTCTTGTTCTTGGAGAGGACTCCTTCTACATGCCGTTTCAACGCACATTCGGAGAGAAATGGTTCGGGCAGATTGAGCGGCCGCTTGAGCCGGAGGGTCTCGGGAACCTCCTCGTAGAACTCCTCCTCGCCCTTTGCCCCAACGGCCTTTAGCATCTCCTGCTTCACTCTCGGTACCGAGTTTGGGATGTACGGATGGACCGTCGCCTGGTCGTCGTTCATCGTGAACTCACCTTCCCTTCTTCGACAATTCGCGAACACATCTTACCCCCAAGAGGCAAATCGGGGGTATCGGTTCACGGCGAGATCGTTTCTTGACCTGCCAAGGGGCTCTGCGGTAGTCTGGAGGCAGATAGAGGACAAGCTTTTGGTGGAGCGTCGATCCGGTGCAGTGTTGGATTCGAAAGACGATCAATGAAAGGGAGGCTGGCATGCGTCGCAGGGTGGTTCTGGCAGGAATTCTAGGTCTTCTTGTTGCGTTGGCGGTGGGCTGCATCGGTCCTCAGGCGATTCTCGTCGCAATCATCACGTCTCCCCCTCCCGGCTCGACGTTCGAGCAGGGAGAGACCATTCCCTTTGCCGCGGTCGTTACGCTTGCAGGGGGGAGCGGGGTTCCGACCGGCGTGGTGTATGCGTGGGTCTCCGACCTAGAGGGATTGATCGGGGCCACGGAGTCTTTCACCAGGGACGATTTGGCACTCGGCATCCATACAGTGACCCTCACCGTGGTGGATGCGGAGGGAAGGACGGCGACGGACACCGTGGTCGTCGAGGTGGTCCCTCCGGGGGCAGCGGCGACGGCGCATGGAATCCTGTTCACGAGCTACCGCCTCGGCGGCGATATCTACGTGATGGACCCGAACGGCTCGAACCCGACGCGTCTCACCCTCAACCCGGCGTGGGATTCCGAGCCGTCCTGGTCGCCGGACGGAACGAGGATCGCCTTTGTGAGCACGCGTGACGGAAACGACGAGATCTACGTGATGAACGCAGACGGGTCCGGGCAGACGAGGCTCACCTCCGATCCCACGGGGGACGAGCATCCTACCTGGTCGTCTGACGGGACGAAGATCGCCTTTGTGAGCTATCGGGACGGAAATTCCGAGATCTACGTGATGAACGCGGACGGTACCGGTGTCGCCAACATCACGAACCACCCCAGCATCGACATCGAGCCCGCGTGGTCGCCCGACGGGACGAAGATCGCCTTCGCGAGCTTCCGCAGCAACAGCAACTACGAGATCTTCGCGATGAACCCCGACGGAACCGGCCTCGCCAACCTCACCAATCACCCGGAGAACGATCGGGATCCTGCGTGGTCGCCAGACGGGACGAAGCTCGCCTTCGACAGCGAGCGCGTCACTGCCTTCAATTACGAGGTCTACACGATGAACGCGGACGGAACCGGCGTCGCAAGACTCACCAACAACCCGGCATTCGACGGGGATCCCTCCTGGTCGCCAGACGCCACCCAGATCGCGTTCATGAGCAATCGCGACGGAAACGATGAGATTTACGTGATGAACGCCGACGGCACCGGATTGGTGAATCTGACCGCCCATCAATCCGATGACAGGGAGCCTGCCTGGAGCGACTAGCGAGACATCCCCTCTTTGCTACGGAGCCTCGGGTCACTTCTGGAACAGTCTGCGGCCAGTTGAATGTGGCTTCCTGCAAGACAACAGATTCTGCTTCAGCCATCTCGATTGCGGGGCTCGATATCTGAGGGGATTCACACTCCGTGACTTGACGATCCAAGAGGGATGTTCAGGTCTTCATTCTTGGTGCACTTGGTATAGACGGGAGCACGTCACGGCCACCAACACATGGGAATGCTCTTTCAAAACGTCCATGACAAGGCATCTCGGAACGAGCAGATCTACCAAGCCGCCCGAGTCCGCGAGTACACGTTGAAGGAAGTGGCTGACTTCCTCGGACTGTACTACTCGACCACGACCATCAGTGTGGTCGCCAAACGAGCCGCCGAAGAGGAAAAACACCAAGAATGAAGACCCGACCCCTATCTTTTCCTATCTTTTCCAAGCGAAAGACAGGCCCCAAGCGTCGGAGATAAAGGTATGCGTCTTTCGAATTCCTGAAAAGCATTTGACGAGAATTCTTTCCCGACTTAGAATGCATGCAGTGATGGGTAATCGACGCAGAGTTACTTGGATACTATCCCTTTTAGGAATAGTAATTGGCGTAGGAGGCGTTGCTTTTTCTGTCGTTTCCTATTTCGTAAATAGACCTCTTTATCGGATAGATGCTGTGACTCTTTCGTATGTACTTTTTGATCCTGAAACCACTGCCACCGAGAC
>CAZDDA010000111.1:0-7234 GCA_964504085.1 uncultured Thermotogae bacterium
TACTATGACAGGATCGGCTTCGCCATTACGCGCGTGGTGGACGTCTTCCTGGCTATTCCAACCTTCATCTTAGCTATGGTGGCTGCTGCTTCGCTTGGGCCTTCTATTACCAACATCATGTTAGCCCTTTCAATCGTATGGTGGACATGGTATGCTCGAATCGTCCGAGGCGAAGTACTAAAACTCAAGGGTATGTACTTTTTTCTTGCGGAGAGGTCTTTGGGCGCAAGAAGTTCGCGGATTATCTTTCATCATTTAATTCCCAACTGTATTGGACCGATCATTGTTCAAACTACTCTTCAATTGGGATTTGCGATCTTGGCCTCGGCAGGCTTGAGTTTCTTGGGCTTGGGAGCTCAACCACCGGCTCCTTCATGGGGTCTAATGGTAAGTGATGGACGTCAGTATCTACCCGATTTTTGGTGGATAGCCACATTCCCGGGACTGGCGATTTTTACCCTGGTTATGGGTTTTATCTTGTTGGGAGATACGCTAAGAGATGTAGCAGAGAGAGAGATCGCGTGAGAGACAATCACAGCAATAAGACCAGAAGAACATTACTGCAGGTTAAGGATCTTTCCACGCATTTTGTAGTGTTTAGAGGCACAGTTAGGGCTTTGGAAAGAGTAACCTTCGATATTGACGAGAGCGAAATGGTTGGACTGATCGGGGAAACAGGGTGTGGCAAGAGCATTACAGGGCTTTCTATAATGGGCCTCATACGCCCCCCTGGGCGTATCGTGGAAGGTGAAGTAGTGTTCAAAGGGCAGAATCTTCTCCGACTAAGAGAAATAGATTTTCGGCAGATCAGAGGAAGACACATTGCAATGGTTTTCCAAAAACCCATGTCTTCATTGAACCCAGTCTTCACTGTCGGAAAGCAATTTCTTGATGTAATTCGCTTGCATCAAAAGGTCAGAACCAGAGGGGCTAGGGGGATAGCTATAGCGAGCCTTCGCACAGTAGCCTTGCCGGATCCTGAGGAGATCTTGGGGCGATACCCTCACGAACTGAGTGGAGGAATGCAACAAAGGGTGATGATTGCTGTGGCCTTGGCGTGTGGCTCTGACCTTTTAATTGCCGATGAACCTACAACTGCTCTTGATGTTTCTGTGCAACTTCAAATTCTAAAACTGCTGAAGAGAGTCATGGAGGATACTGGCATGTCAATCCTTCTCATCTCGCATGATATGGGAGTTATAGGCAGCACCTGCGATCGAATTAACGTGATGTATGCTGGAAGTGTCGTAGAAAACGGGCTTGTAGAGACTGTCCTAGAGAGGCCATTGCATCCTTATTCAAAGGGACTCATGGGGGTCATTCCAATTCTTAGTGGTAATAAGAGGCGACTTCAGCCACTCAAGGGGGAAGTGCCAGACCCTTTACACCTTTCACCAGGGTGTAGTTTCTATCCCCGTTGTCCTTCTGCTTTGGAAGTGTGCAAGGAAAAGGTACCTCCAAGGGTAGAAGTAGAGGATCGTCATTTTGTCTCGTGCCTCTTGCACAATGCAGAGGACGCTGATGTTGGAAATGCCAATAAAGACAGAATGTGATAATCTCGGAATGGGTACAGCTTGATAAGCCAAACAATCCGTACAATGTGGATCCACCAGCGGCAAAAGGATATGAAGGGGGATTCTTGCATCACTTTGTGCGCCAAGAACTGCTCAGGCATTGACCCTGCCCCATTCTTTGGACCAGTTTTTGGGGTGAAGGTCAGATGGGAGTCACCTACTACAATCCAAGATCATGCCAATCGGGCCCCATCTCCAATTGGTCGAGCACTGCGCTCGCGGCTAAACTCTGTCAGATACATGACTCCGCATCCAGAAGGGGTGGGTACTAGTGCTCAGAAGAAAACCGGAGACCCATAGCAATGGCGCCATAACGGGATTGGAGAGCGCGCGAAGATACGCTGAGATTGCGCAACGATCGAGAGCGAGGTTTCGGTCCTTCCTGAGGCAGGTGGAGTCTCTCGGCATCCCGGGAAACTACCTGGATGTTGGGGCGGGGCCTGGGATACAAGCGGCACTGGTCGCTCGGAGCAATCCAGGCGTTCAGATTACTGCCCTCGAGATCTCGCGCGACATGGTTGGTGTTGGTAGAGAGTACGTGGAAAGAGAAGGTCTTCAGGATCAAATCCGATACGTCATTGGCGATGGAGCTGATGCGGAAGTAGTAAGCGAGCTGGGCACATTCGATCTTGTATACAGCGTCCATTCCCTTCATCACTGGGACGATCCTCGTCGGGTCATCGGCAACTGCCTGAGTGTAACCACGGAGGAAGGGACACTGCTCATCCACGATCTGCGAAGGGTTTGGTGGCTCTACTGGGTTCCAATCCACAACGGGCTGCTCGATTCGATTCGTGCTGCTTATGTCGATACCGAGCTGCGAAGCATGCTTGATGACATTCCTGCCATTTCGTATGAGGTGAGGAAGGACCGACCGTTCATGCATTCCGCTATCATCAGAAGACGCCTCTGAATGGCTGCGCCATGTATGGTTGGACAGGATGACCAAGCGTATTGGAGCCTGGGGGACCGATTGTAGAACGCGTTCGTTAGTTGCGTTTCATGGTGATAGACGTCTGTTACTCGCAGCAGCCATCGAAATGTCCCTCGGGGTATTGGATTCAGCGATCACCCTCTCTTCTCAGGGACAACTGCACAGCTTGCGATTCCGAAATCGTGCTTAGCCGGATTCACGGGTGACAGCCAGGCTGCGTGTGACATCGAAGTGCGCTAGACTGATGGGGCGAGGAGGAGACCATGAGAATCGAGCGAGCACCGTTCGGCGCGACGGGACAGGAGAGCACTCGGACCCTCTTCGGCGGCGCGGCGCTGTGGGGCGACGATGTCGCGAAGGCCGATCGCGCACTGGATGTCCTGTTGCAGTACGAGGTCAATCACATTGATACGGCGGCGAGCTACGGCGAATCAGAGCGGATGGTCGGTCGGTGGATGGGCCGACATCGCGGCCGCTTCTTCCTGGCGACGAAGACCGGCGAGCGAACGTACGAAGGGGCCAGGGACGAATTCCGTCGATCGCTCGATCGGCTGTGCGTGGATTACGTGGACCTTCTGCAGATCCACTGTCTGATCGATCCCGATGAGTGGACGCAGGCGATGGCGGCGGGCGGCGCACTCGACGCTCTGATCGAGGCGCGCGAGGCCGGACTGACTCGTTTTCTCGGTGTCACTGGGCACGGTCTCACGGCGCCCGCCGTGCATCGGAAGAGCCTGGAGCGCTTCCCGTTCGATTCGATCCTCGTGCCGTACAACGCCCCGCTGATGCAGCTGCCGGACTACGCCGCGTCGTTGGAGGCGCTCATCAGCCTTTGCCGAGAGCGCGACGTGGCCATCCAGACGATTAAGGCGATCGCACGCTGCCCCAAGCGGGAGGGCACCGAGGGGTACACCACCTGGTACGAGCCTCTGACGGTCCAAGAAGACATCGATCGCGCGGTGCATTGGGTCCTTCGGTGCTCCGGGGTCTTCCTCAACACGGCCAGCGATGTTGACCTTCTGCCTCGGATCCTCGACGCAGCGGCTCGGTACAGCCCCGAGACGGCATCAACCGAGGAGGAGATGGAAGAGTGGATGGTGTCGCGCGAGATGGCGTGTATCTTCCCTTCTCCCTTCGAGTAGTTGTACCTTCGGCTGTCGGAAGGCAAAGCGACGCCGAAATTCACAGGGGCCAACGCTTTCGGAGAGCAAGCGAGGCATGCGAACGACAAGGCTCTCTCAGACCAAGATAGCAATAGCAATTTGGAGAGTATGTCACCGAATGCAGAACTTTTGTCCTGACGCGCTCGTGGGGCTGAAAGAGCCTCTCCAAAAGCATCACCCACCTCGCAGCAGGGTTCCTGAGGTAGGAGCCAGGTTGAATTGTCGGCGTGAACATTTATAACGACTGTAATTTAGAGCCTGGGGGACTGATTGTAGAACTTCTGTGTTGGCTGTCGTGTGGTGACGTGAGTTCTCTCTGGTATTCGCAGCTGCCGGGATGCCTTTTCACGTTTTCTATTGAGCGATCTTGCGCAGTTGTCAGCAGGGTTGACTGCAGTCGCTTCCCATCGCATGTCGGGTCCGGATTCCGGAGTGAAGGTCACGGACTTCTCCGGGTTCAGGTCGCTTGATTGTGGGTGGGCTGCAGTCTCGTGATGCGATCCAGTTGCCAGTTTGTGCGATGTCTGATTCAATGAGAGCAGGATGCGAGTAGCTTTTCTGTTGCTGGGGGAAGGAGAGGTTTTGGATCAACAGGCAATCTTTCTGACATGTCTCGTTTACTAGGAGGTGCGTGATGAGGCAGGCAGTATTGGTGGCGGCGATTGTACTGGTTTCGTGTTGCTCGTGGGTCAACGTGCAAGCGGTTAATCTGGTAGAGATGGGGATCAAGGTTCATGTCACGCACGATCCACTACTGTCAGAGGGCAGTCTGCGATTGGTCGTGTCGCTGGGGGGGTACTGCAAACTCGCTGTCGCTGATGGCTGGACGATGCGCGCTGAGTTGGGTACCCCGCTGGGGCTGTTCCTCCCGCAGTTGGGTCTCGCAAGCACGCACTCCATCGGCGAACGGATTGCGCTCGAAGCACAGCTCTGGATCCAATCCGATCTCATGGATTCCGTGTTTCTTACACTCAGCGCAGGGGCACGGGCGATTCTCGTGAGGTCAGAAACATCACGGCTGACGCTTGCGAGCTTCCCCTTTGCACTTGTTGGCTTCTCTGGCTGGTCTGGCGACGCCTCGTTCTTCCCATCAGCTTCACTGAATGCGTACTTTGACTACTCCTGGATGGCATCAGAGAACGTGGTCCTGGGGCAGACGATAGGCCTCACAGTTGTGCAGCTTGGCCCGGAAGTCGAGATGGCTCTGCCACTTGGCGAGCTGTACGGGCTAAGGATGGATTCGACGACTCACGCTGGGTTTCGACGGTAGGCTGGCGCCCACTGACCTTCACCTTAGAATCCGGAACAAAGGATCCCTGGCTTTGCCAAGCCCTAATCCCGTAGCGCGGGGACCTATTGCTCGATCGGCATGATTGCCGAGAGTGGAATCTCCGCTCTCAGCATTCGGGTTGCCTCCCCAGCGAGCCGGAGATACCAATCGGGCGGGAGAGAGTGCCCATCGATGTTAAGCGGAACAAAGGTGCCCTGTGCCGGAATCTCTACCTGCGTAGGCGCCAGCTTGAAAATTGCCGTCCCCTCGTCTACCTCGTCGAACATCGCGCCATAGACCATGTCTGCGCCAGCGGAAAGGGCGTTGTAGACTTGGGACCAGAAGAAGCGCCTACCGTCTCGCGGGATCGCGTTGAGCGGATCGGTCGGAAACAGGTTGTGCCAAGAGAAGCCGGGCCAAACAACGGGCATGTATTCTACACCGGCTAGACTCGCCGCCCGCATGTCAGGGATAATTAGGTCGTTCATGAAGTGCCAGGCGCTCGATTGATCGTCGTACCGGCCGACCGTCCACGGGCTGATTACGTCAAACGATCGATAGGCCCTATTCCAACCCGCCTCGGGCCTCGAATCACCTGTCCGCGTCCGCCAATGGGTCGGTACGCCGCCGATCAATGCGACGCGGTACTCTGATGATGCGAATCGGAACCAGTCGATCACCTCCTGCGCCTGGTCAGGTGTAACGTTTATGTGGTTGAAGCCAAGACCCCAGATACCAAGAACAGGAAGTCCGTTGTGATGAAGGTGGGACGGACTCTCCGTGATCTTAAGTGTATCTACGAGGTACTGCCAATCCTGGCGGATCTGCCCCAGAAGCGTTGATCCGTCGTCAGCATCGCTGACGGCGTAGATCACGGAGAAGACTCGCCCGTACGCCTCCGCGCCAGCCCGGACGTTCTGCAGCACCCTATCGAGCGTGGATCGGTCAAAAAGCTCGCACGTGAAACGCTGCAGGAACACGCCGTGGAGTCCGTACTTCTCCATCCATTCGAAGTGCCTTACCACCGTTTTTTCGACTTGGCTCGAGAAGAGCATCGCTGGGCGCCCGTCGGGGAGCGTCATCACGGTCGGGAAGAGCTCGTCCTCATCAAGTTCGGAGACGTCCGGCCAATAGTCAATCGTCGCCTGAGATGCGACGGGATTATCACTTCGGAACCAGTGGATCCATTGGTTGGCCCCGCCGTCGCCCGGACAGGCGAACCAGCCTTGATAACCGAACAAGACCTTGTGGTAGAGCGTCGACGCATCCACGGGTGTCCCAGAGTACACGGGCCACCGACTCTCCTTGGAACTTCTTTCGGGAAGCAGCACTGCGACGACCCTGCGGATGATCTCGGCACCGTCGCCGGCATCATCGATCCGGAAGTCAGCACCGTTGTCCCGGTTCCCGAAGTAGACGTCTTCCAGGGTCAACATCGCCGTTCTAAACGTCCGGGTGTCTGTCTTTCGTATGGGTCTGCTCGGGGAGAACCGTACCGTTTCCCGTGCGACGGCCCGAGGAGATCACACCCGCGCCCCGTACGACCTCGGTGTCGACGTCTCCTCCGCTATCGAGGTAGAGGCCGGACTCAATGTTCAGTTCTCCCAGTAGAATAGAGACTTGACCATCGGAAGCCACCGCAAAGCACAGCAAGCAACCGGCAACCGCTATCGCGACAATCACGAGACCGATCGACAGAGCACGTCCTACCATTCGGCACCACCTCTGAACGCCAGCCTAGCAACACGAGATTCACGAAGCAACTGCGTCAGGTGCCCCGGACTCGGACCAGGCCCCATGTATGTGCGCAGAGGTAGCTATCGCTCAGCTGCCTTTCTCACCAGTGGTGCGCGATCATATTGCCATGCCCACTGCAAATGAGAAAGGCCCTCGCTGCGAGCGGGGCTCTCGCAATGACTGCTGAGTGGGGGTATGGAGCCTGTACGACAGTAGGAAGAACTTTTGTGCTAACTGCTGACTGGTAGTCTTGAATAGAGAATCCGAGGGGCATAGACCCTATTTCAGGCTGCTCCTTGAGGAATTATGGGTTGCGGCCCCGGATTTCCCAAGATTTCTGAATCTGTATCCTGTCCCCTGAATCCTCCCTGAATCCCCAGACGCGATGCCCCGGGGAATCTCCCCGGGTGGGCGTTTCTATGCCATTGTCCACGACTGCTCTGGGGAGCGGGACACCGTCATTGTGGGGTCGAATGTCAGCAATAGGGCAACTTCGTATACGATTGAAGTCTACAATGCCTTTGGGGAGCTTCTTGCCGCGGAGACTGAAACCAGT
>CAZDDA010000112.1:0-7230 GCA_964504085.1 uncultured Thermotogae bacterium
CTTCATGTCACCTGCAGCTCGGCCGCGCGACGGACCTCAGGGATATCACCACTGGAAAGCTCTCGATACAGGTCCTTCAGGTTTTCCTGTAGTTCGTCCAGCGTCTCCCCTTGGGTCCAGTAATCTGGGAACTCTGCGAGATAACCGAGCCACATGTTGTCATGTTGCCAGTAGATGTACCGCATCGTTTCCATAGTTTCAGTATACCCGTGGGCCCCGGAGAGCCTCAGCCGAGGCTAGCGCACTTCGATCCAGCGCGAGTCCATCCACACCGGATAGCTCGACTTCTCGTTGGTCAGCCGCGTCTGATCCGTGCCGTCTGCGTTCATCACGTAGATGCGGTAATCGCCGTCCCTTTTGCTTTGGAAGGCGATCTGTGTGCCGTCCGGCGACCACGTGGGTCCACCGTCCCAGGCGGTGTTGTCTGTGAGTTTTGTCAGCCCCGACCCGTCGGCGTTGACGACGTAGATCTCCATGTCGCCGTCGCGAGAGCTGATGAACGCAATCTTGGTCCCGTCCGGCGACCAGCACGGCCATCCGTCACTGGCCGGGTTGTTTGTGATGTTTAACTGGTTGGTTCCGTCGCTGTCCATGACGAAGATCTCTCCCACACCGTCGCGATCGCTCTGGAACGCGATCTTCGTGCCGTCCGGCGACCACACAGGCAGTTGATCCGTGGCGGAATTGCGCGACAGGTTAACCACGTCAGTCCCGTCCGTATCCATCACCGTGACCTCGAGGTTCTCCAGCACCAGCTTCGGCTCGATCTCCTCGATGTGAAGCGTCGCCGACTGCATGGAGTAGTAGAGGATCTTCGTCCCATCTGGGGACCAGGACGGCCATCCGTCCATCTTGGAGTAGTGGGTGAGGTTGGTCTGACCGGTCCCATCGGAATTCATTACATAGATTTCGTTGTTGCCGTCGCGATTGGTCTGGAAGGCGATCTTGCTCCCGCCCGGTGACCAGGCCGGGAACATATCCCACGCGACATCGTAGGTCAGGCGCTGCTCCCCCGATCCGTCAGCATCGATGACGGAGATGTCGAGATTCTCTCCGATTCTGCTCATGAAGGCGATCTTCGTCCCATCGGACGACCAGACCGGCCACATCGCCGCGCCGGTGCTGTCGGTGAGGTCCGTTTGATTGGAGCCGTCTGGATTCATGTGACAGATCACGAGGTTCTCGCCGCGCTCGGCCACATACAGGATGCCGCGCACGATCGTGAATACACCAATACCAACAACTTCACCCCCGACTGTAATCGTCACATCCGCTAGCACAGAGCCACCGGTCGAGGTGGGGACAACGGGAACGCGCACGACGATGCTTGTATCGCTCCACGACAGCACCGACGCGGATACCCCACCAAATGTGACCGTGCTTGTTCCCTGCGTGTCGCCGAAGTCGCTTCCGACGATCGTCACCTGTACGTTGACGGCGCCGGTCGCCGGAACGATCGTCACGAGGCTTGGACCGACCGGCCCAAAAAGATCACACCCAGTGAGTACAACCAGCATCAGGCAGAGTAGAGCCGTTCCGCCAGCAATCGCTCCTGCCTTCACCTTGCACCTCCTTCGCATTCCGTACTTACTGTTCCCATCCTATCACAAGGACTGGTGCAAGGTGAACGAAGAGCCGTTTGTCGAGCAGTGGCCTAGCTTCCTTTCTCCAGGTACGCCTCGATGAAGGGCGTGATGTCTCCGTCGAGGACGGCGTCCACGTTTCCGGTTTCGTGTTCAGTGCGATGGTCCTTCACCATCCGGTAGGGATGAAGGACGTAGGAGCGGATCTGGCTGCCCCACTCGATATCTTTTAACTCTCCCTGCAATTCCTCGAGCCTCTTCGCCTCCTGCTGGCGGAGCAGCTCGCCCAGCCGGGCGCGGAGGACCTTCATCGCCGTCTCTTTGTTCTGGTGTTGGCTGCGCTCGTTCTGGCAGGAAACGACGATCTTGGTGGGGAGGTGGGTGATCCGCACGGCGGAATCGGTGACGTTGACGTGCTGTCCCCCGGCGCCGGAGGAGCGATAGGTGTCAATCCGCAAATCCTTTGGATCGATCTCGAATTCCTGCTCCTCGGTCACCGGTACCACGCCGACCGCGGCGAACGAGGTGTGCCGGCGATGGGCCGCATCGAACGGCGAGATGCGGACGAGCCGGTGGACTCCTTTCTCCGCCTTGAGAAGGCCGTAGGCGTAGGAGCCCTTTACCTCCAACGTGGCGCTGCGGATGCCCGCCTCCTCGGCCGGGCTGACCTCGAGCAGCGTGGTCTTGAATGCCCTCTGCTCGCACCAGCGGCCGTACATGCGAAGGAGCATCTGTGCCCAATCCTGAGAGTCGGTCCCACCGGCACCGGCATTGATGGATAAAAAGCAATCGGCGAGGTCTTGAGCTTGAGAGAAGTAGAGTTCAATCCGCAACTTGTGGATCTCTTGCTCCAGCGAGGTGCCCCTTGCTTCGAGAGCGCTCAGTTCCTGCTCCTCCTGCATCTCTACCGCCATCTGATGCAGAAGCTCGATTTCTTCTGCCTCCTCGTTCAGGGTGTTGTAGCGGGTGAGCAGGGAACGAGCCCTCTCCAGACGCCGACTCACCTCAGCAGCGTGGGTACGGTCCTCCCAGAATCCGGGAACGGCCATCTCCTGCTGCAGCTGTGCGGCCTCAGTCTCCAACGCCGCCGGGTCAAAGGTGATCACCGATCTTTCCCAGCAGATGCTTCAACTGCGTCAATCTCTCTTCGTCCATGCCACACACTTTAGTCAGCGATCGGCGGAAGCTCAAGGCCCGTGATCTTTTTGACCCCTGGTTGACCCGTCGCCCCAAGCACGGTAAGGTGGCATCGGGACCTCCTCCAAGGAGGAAGGATGAAACGCGGTCCATCAACGACCTTAGTTCGGTGCAGACGTCAAGCGACGATCCCCGGATCCCCGCCTCCATCGAGGGAGTGACATGCCAGGCAAGCTGTACCTCGTTTCTCTGCCTATTGGAAATCTGGAAGACATCACCCTCCGTGCGATCAAGACCCTGCGTGGGGTCGACCTGATCGTTGCCGAGGACACACGGAACACCCGGCGGATCCTCGATCGCTACCGCATCGGCACTCCGTTCTCTCGCAGTCTCTACCAGGGAGTGGAGAAGAAGCGCGTCGAACCGCTCCTTTCGCTGCTCGAAGAGGGAAAGGATCTTGCCGTGGTGAGCGACGCCGGGACCCCTCTCGTAAGCGACCCCGGCTATCCGCTGGTGCGCGCTGCGGTCAAAGCGGGCATCGCGGTCGTCCCCATCCCGGGTCCGACAGCGGCAATCGCTGCCTTGGTCGCCTCGGGCCTTCCCACCGATCACTTCGTCTTCGACGGCATGCTCCCTCGCAGGGGCACAGCGCGCCGCGTCTACGTCGAAAAGATGCGCGAGGAGACGAGGACTGTCGTTTGTTACGACTCGCCCCACCGGGTACTCGAAACCCTGGACATCATCGCGGAGGTGCTCCCGGAGCGAACGATCGTCCTGGCTCGCGAGCTGACCAAGGTGCACGAGGAATTTCTCCGGGGACAGGCGGGGCAGCTTGTGGAACGCCTACAAGCACGCGGAGGTGTGAAGGGAGAATGCGTCCTGTTGATAGAAGGAGCCGGCCCGCCGCAGCAAGAATGGGATATTGACGCAGTAAAGGAGTTCGCTTCGCTGCTCAAAGAGGAGGGTATCTCCAGTAGGCTGGCGGTGAAGCTACTGATGCGCGGGTTTGGCGTTTCCCGCAACGAGGCCTACCGGCGGATCCACAACAACTAGGTGTACTTGTCGGCCACCGAGGAGGCGGCGTAGGCCCTAGGTTTGATCTGTACCGCAAAGCCGCTGCCGATGATCATTCCAACGACCTCATCGATCATCTCCTTGGTGCGGCCGTTCTCCCCAATGTCGACGTGGATCTCCAGGTTGAACTGAAGCAGGGAGTAGACGGTGAGACATTCCATCAGGCGCTGAGCCAATTCAAATGACAACCACGCCTCACGCCAGATCTTCTGCCGAAGTGAAGGGATCCTGCGCTCCCTTTTGCGTGTCCAAAAATAGCGACCGCCTTTGCCGAGCTTGTGAAGAACAATCGCGGAGACGAAATCCACCTGGTCCGGCCCGGAAGAGGAATCGGTGCCCACGAGGATCTCGTAACGCGCCTTGGAGTCTGCTTTCATCTCCTCCACGATCGTTGCTACAACATTCTCAAAGCTCAGCTCACCAGCGTGAGGGTTGAAAAAGCGTCCACTCATGGTATGCGATGATATAACAGAGACAAGCGATAGTTCAAGCCAGAGGAAGACGGACGACGAATCGCGCCCCGCCGGTTTCACGATTCTCCGCCCAAATACGCCCACCGTGTGCCTCCACCCACTGCTTGGCAATTGCAAGGCCGAGGCCGCTGCCTCCTGCCGACCGACTCCTCGCCCGATCGCCGCGATAGAAGCGCTCGAACAGATGTGGAAGGTCTTCCGCAGCGATGCCGGGCCCGCTGTCGGACACCCGCAGCTCGACCTCCTCACCCTGCCGGGAGAGTTCGACACGAATCTCTCCGTCCTGCGGAGTGACACGAAGGGCATTGCTCAAGAGATTCGACAGAACCTGATGGATGCGCTTGGGGTCGACAGAGAGCTTCAAAAGCGCAGAATCGGCCTCGACATGCAGGGTTGGCACTTGTTCCACCGACGCACGTAGCGTCTCCGTGACCTGCTCCACCAACGCGACGAGATCGATCGGCTCCTTATCCAGCCGGAGTTCTCCGGCCTCAGCGAGGGCCAGGTCACGCAGGTCATCGATCAATCCACCGAGATGGAGGATCTCCTCGTAGATGGGGGCAATGGTTTCGGTCGTCGGCTGATAGACTCCATCCAGGATGGCCTCCAGGCTTCCCTGAATGATCGTCACCGGGGTACGCAACTCGTGGGCAATATCAGCGGTCATCGTCTGGCGAATCGTCTCGGAGCGCCGCAGGTTGTCGATCATCCGATTGAACGATTCACCGAGACGGCCGAACTCGTCTCGTGCCTTGAGCGTCACCCGCTGAGGGAGATCGCCGTGGGCAATTCGCTCGGTGGCGCGCGAGAGAAGACGAAGCGGCGAGAGAACCTGGGTAATGAGAAGGGCGGACAGGAGAAAGGCGATTCCGGAAGCGATGCCTCCTCCGATCAGGGCCGACTGCGACACCGAACCGAGGAACTCCTCCTCTGCCGGATCCAGGACCGACCCAATGCCGCCCAGCAAGAGCGTCCCCAGGCGATTCCCGTCGCCCTCGATGGGGATGCCGTCGACGATTTCTCCTTCGGAGAGGACGGTCCCGACTCGATCCTGTTCCGTTGAGATAAATACTCTGCCCGTCTCATTCGCAAGGGAGAACGACCCTCCAACAAGAGAGGTCCGGCGGACGACCAACTGTCCCTCAACGATCACTGAGTACTGAGTCGACAGAAGCCGATCGACCCCAACCCAAGAACCTGTGATCATGCGGTATTCCGCGAGAAGACAGCAGATCTGCCTGGCCAGGCTTTTCTTGCTCTGTTCCCTGAACTCAGCGAAGTCAGCGGTCAGCGCCCGGGCGGTGAGGAAGTACACGAGGGCAACCGATACGAGGATGACGATAATGAAGGAAAGGCCTAGCTTCAGGGCAAACGGGAAGCGCCGGTTCATGCTACGATTCCCTTGCGAAGCGGTATCCTACCCCGTGCACAGTGAGAATGTATTGCGGGGTCTTCGGGTCCTCCTCGATCTTCCGACGAAGGTTCTTGATGTGGGTGTCGATGGTGCGGGCAAACGCGTCGTAGGTGTAGCCCTGTACCTCACGGAGCAACTGAAGCCGGGTGAACACCTGGCCGGGATGACGGGCAAGAAAGGCGAGGAGATCGAACTCGGTCGGTGTCAGCTCAACCTCTCTGCCATCTGCCTTGACCTCACGGGTCTTCAGGTCAATCTCGAGGGGGCCACTTGTGATCTTCTCGGTTGCACTTGCATCCCCCTCAATGCGGCGAAGCACCGCACGAACACGTGCAACGAGCTCCCGCGGACTGAATGGCTTCACCACGTAGTCGTCGGCGCCCAGCTCCAGGCCGACGACACGGTCGGCTTCCCCGGCCTTGGCGGTCAACATGATGATCGGCACGCTCGACTGGGCACGGATTCTCTTGGTGACCTCAATCCCACTTAAGTTTGGAAGCATCAAGTCAAGCACGATGAGGTCCGGCCCTTTTTCTTCAAAGGCACGCAACGCCGCCTCGCCGTCCGCTGCGGTGTAGGTCTTGAAGCCCTCTCGATCCAGGTACGCCTTGACCGTCTTCACGATCATCTCTTCATCGTCCACAATCAGGATGCGTTTCATTGCGTCCATCATTATATGCGAAGAGCCTGCCTTCTGTCGCGGGGAGGACCAGGGCGACCGACCTCCTAAACTGCACGTTTCCTTCGCTCCGGCCGGACTCACCCTGGAAGCTCCCCGTTTGGGAGGTGTCGGTGAGGCGAAAACCCGCCACCTTTGTAAGTCCGTGCTTCGACACTTTAGTATCGGATTGTGAACTGCGTGTGAGCAGGATATGAAGATCCTATGGATGAGAGGAAGCAGCCGTCTACAACGGCATCTTGTGCCTGGATCAATTGACGCTTCTTCCAGCGAAGTGCCGATCAAGGGAGCGCTCTTGGTCAAGCGATGTAGCGGGGCATTGGCTGTGTTGCCTCTCGTGCTGTGTGCGAGCAACCCGTCGAAAGGACGACCGGTCAGCAATCCGGTTCGACCACACCCTCGGAGGTGATCTCGACTGCCCCGGCCAGGGTATTGGTAATCGGGCAGTACTTGCTCAAGGACAGGTCGATTGCCTTTTTCAGATTGTCTTCCGGAACCGCTCCGGTAACCCGGTAGGTCAGGTGCAGCTTTGTGAATACCTTCGGGTATTCCGGGGCTCGTTCATCCGTGATTTCGATTTGAAGGGAGCGTGGCTCGGTCTTCATCTTGCGCAGGATAGAAACAACATCCATCCCTGTACAGCCGCCAAGCGCACCAAGCATTACCTCGAGAGGCCTGGCTGCGGAATCGGCTCCGCCAACCTTTTGGGAAGCGTCCATGTGTACCTCGTGCCTGCTTTCTCCCTGGCCGATAAACTTCATCCCCTCAATAAATCTCACCGTTGTTGTGCCCATCGTTTCCTCCAATTATTCAACTATTTAAATACTTGACAGCTGCCGCGCGTCGGGGTATTATTCTAGACAGCTGCGT
>CAZDDA010000113.1:0-7165 GCA_964504085.1 uncultured Thermotogae bacterium
GTCAGTGGGCGTGGACGAAAAGCGACATTGAGATCGCCACGGGCCGGGTTTCAACAACGGGCCGCGCCGAGGGCTTAGTCGTGTTTACCCCGCCCGAGGGCGGCACGTACAAGGTGGTGGTGCTCGGCCGCGATGAACGGGAGCGGATCGTTCAATCGAGTCTGTTCGTTTGGGTGAGTGGGCCGAAGACGGTCTCCTGGCGCCGCACCAACGACGATCGCATCACCCTGATCAGCGACAAGACGAGCTACGTCCCCGGCGAGACGGCACAGATCCTTATCCCCAGCCCCTTCCCCGGCGAGCAGTGGGCGCTTGTCACCGTCGAGCGAGGCGGCATCCTCCACCACGAGGTGCGGCTGTTGGAATCAAACAGTACGGTCTATCCGTTACCGATCACCGCCGATTACGTCCCCAACATCTACGTAAGCGTGGTACTGATGCAGGGCCGTGAGGCGGCGCTGGCGGCGG
This sequence comes from uncultured Thermotogae bacterium, assembly GCA_964504085.1. Taxonomy (GTDB): domain Bacteria; phylum Bipolaricaulota; class Bipolaricaulia; order UBA7950; family UBA9294; genus CAZDDA01. Next base: position 469 of record CAZDDA010000113.1, read on the forward strand.
CCGAAGGCACCCCCGCAGTTGCCAGCCACAGGGTGGGTTACGTCGGGCTGACCGTGGAGCCGGTACCACAGACCCTGAATATCAGCGTGACCCCTTCGACCGAGCAGGCGCTGCCGGGAAGCGAGGCAAGTTTTGACATTCGCGTCACCGATGCAGACGGCAAGCCGATCATCACCGCTCTGTCGTTTGATCTCGTCGACAAGGCCGTCCTCACCCTCAAGCCGCGCGTTCCGAATGCCATCCTGGAGGCGTTCTACGGCCGGCGAGGGTTGGGGGTCGCCACCTCAAGCGGTCTGACGATCTCCATCGACCGCCTGTTCCTCGAGCAGATCGAAGAGGTGGAGGAACTCCCCGGTGCGGGCACTGAACGATACGCACTGGAAGACACAGGCGCCGCCCCGGCGCCGATGGCTGCAGAGATGGCCGTTGAGGGCAAAGCACGAGCGCAGACCGCCGCCGAGCAACTCCCACCCGGCGTGGAGCTGCGCGAGCAGTTCGAGGACACCGCCTATTGGGCAGCGAGGATTGTCACCGACGAGGACGGCGCTGCCCGCGCAACGGTAGATCTTCCCGACAATCTCACCACTTGGGTCGTTCGCGGGGTGGGCGTGACCGAAGAGACGCAGGTAGGTGAGGCAACAACGCAAATCTTGGTCACCAAGCCGCTTCTCATCCGGCCGGTCACGCCGCGGTTCTTCGTCGTCGGTGATCGGGTCAAGCTTGCGGCCAACGTCAACAACAACACCAACAAGAGCCGCACTGTGGAGGTCACCCTCGGTGCCACCGGGCTCGCGCTCGAGGATCCCGCCGTGCAGACGATAACGATCCCCGCCGGCGGAGAAACAAAAGCGACGTGGTGGGTCACGGTCGAGGATGTGCCACAAGTCGATGTCGCGTTCAGCGCTGTCTCCGGGGAGTTGTCCGATGCCGCTCGGCCGCGGTTGACGACCGGGCCGGAAGGGACGTTGCTCGTCTATCGCTACACCGCCCCGGAGATCGTCGGCACCGGAGGCCAGCTGGTCGGCGAGGGAAGCCGCACTGAGATCGTGGCCCTGCCGCCCAAGTACGACGACCGCCGCGGAGAGCTGTCGGTTCGACTCGATCCTTCACTCGCCGCTGCCATGAAGGAGGGATTGGAGTATCTGGAGCACTTCCCCTACGAGTGCACCGAACAGGTGGTCAGCCGTTTCCTGCCGAATGTCCTCACCTACCGGGCACTGAAGAAACTTGGAATCGAGGATTCCGAGTTGGCGGAAAAGCTGCCGGGCCTGCTCGCTGTGGGATTGGAGAAGCTCTACCTGCAGCAGCACGCAGACGGCGGCTGGGGTTGGTGGTCCAGCAATCGATCGAGTTCCTATCTCACCGCGTACGTTGCCTTCGCCCTGAACAAGATAAAGGAAGCGGGCTTCGAAGTGCGCAAGGCCGTGCTCGATCGCGCGCTCGACTTTCTTGGGGAGCGCCTGGTTTCGACGAGGGAGCTGGACACGGTTTGGGAGGCCAACCTCCAGGCGTGGCTGCTGTATGTACTGGCTGATGCCGGCCGCACCGCGCAGGCGAGCGAGTGGACCGGTGCTCTGTTTGAGGCCCGCGGGAAGCTCAGCCATTACGCGCGGGCATTCTTTGCCATGACCCTCGAACTCATCCAGCCGGGCGACGCCCGCATTCAGACGATACTGTCCGATCTGCAGAACGACGCCATATTGAGTGCCACCGGCGCACACTGGGAGGAGGAGGACTACGACTGGTGGGCGATGAACACCGACACCCGCTCCACCGCAGTGATCATCGACGCCCTGGCGGTGCTCGATCCCGATAACGCACTCATCCCCAATGCTGTGCGCTGGTTGATGATCGCCCGCCAGGACGGGATCTGGGAGACGACCCAGGAAACGGCGTGGGCGCTGATTGCGCTGACCGATTGGATGGTCGTCACCGGCGAGCTGCAGGGAGACTACGACTATCTTGTGCGGCTTAACAATGCGCTACTGAAATCGGGCAGTGTCACCCCGCAGGCCGGTCAGGATTCGATCGAGCTCCGAGTCGACGTCGCAGATCTGCTTGCCGATGCGGGAAATCGCCTCACCGTGGGCCGCACCGAAGGACCGGGCCGACTCTACTACACCGCTCATCTCAAGGTCTATCTGCCGGTAGAGGAGATCGAACCGCTCAACCGCGGACTCATCGTGCAGCGTCAGTACGTGCCCGCCGATTGCCCGCTCGATGAGGCGTGCGAACAGATCGACCGGGTTGCCGTCGGTGATACCGTTCAAGTGAGGCTGACGATCATCGCTCCGCACGATCTGTATTACGTAGTCGTTGAGGATCCCCTCCCCGCCGGTGGTGAGGCGATCGACACCAGCCTGGCGACGACGAGCCTGCTGGATCTTGAGCCGGGACTGTTCCGCGAGACCGAGGAGGATGGGTGGTCCGGATTCTATTGGTGGTGGTGGCGCTGGTACAGCCGAAGCGAGATGCGCGACGAGAAGGTGGTCCTGTTCGCTGACTACTTGCCGGCCGGCACCTACAGCTATCAGTACAGCTTCCGTGCCGCGCAGGCCGGCGAATACCACGTGATCCCGACTACAGCGCACGAGTTCTATTTCCCCGAGGTATTCGGCCGTGCCGATGGACGGCTGTTCACCATTACCGAGGAGTAAGTGGAAGTAGACCGAGAGGGTGAAGCGGCGAGCGTTGAATGCTCGCCCTCATCCTTTTCTAATGCCCTCTTAGCATCAACACCGCTTTGCCGTTGTTGGAGCACGTGAGCACCACGAGCGCCTTGGCGCTTCCCTCAGGTGCTGTTGCGTACAGTTCCTCGATATCAATGTCTTTGCGGGCCAACGCCGCGGTGACGCAAAAAAGCTCCCCCGGTCGATTGGGAAGTTCAAGGATGACAACCTCGCGTTCTGCCACCTGAAATCCGGCGCCGCGCAAAGCATCCCGTGCATAGAGCTGCGAGTTGCTGATCAGATGAAGCACCGCACCGCTGTTTGCCGCCTCGACACTGATCGCGCTGAAGTTGATTCCCATGTCGCCAAGCAGTCGGCTGATGTCTGCGATGAGACCCACCCGATTCTCGGTCCGGATGACCAGCTCCTTTTGCAGACGGGCATCGATCATGATCACAGCACCTCCCGCTTGTGTCTTGCTTCAATGTAGAGCAGCTCAGACGATTCCAGACCCCCTCTGGGAGAGTTTGTGGGGACATTGGCGCATTCCTTCAGGATCGGGTGAGGAGTGAAGGGATTATCGAGGTTGGATGAGCAGATGGATCTCAGCGGCCTTCTCGACCAATTCGCAGACAAGCAGGGCCTCTTCTAGGGTCTCACCGAGACCGACCACGCCGTGCCGAGCGAGGATCAACGCCTTGCTCGGGATGCCATTCAGGATGTCCGCCGCCCGATCGGCGAGTTCCTGCGTACCCGCAGGGACATAGGGGGCGATGGGGACAGGACCCTTGACGAGCACCTCCATCTCCTCGGTGAGGGCCGGGAGTTCACGTAGCGACGCGGACATGCTGAGTGCCAGCGCGTGTGTGCTGTGGGTGTGCACGATCGCTTTTGCGTCGGCGCGGGTGGCATAGATCGCCCCGTGGAGGCGATACTCCGATGAGGGCTGTCGATCGCCGGCCAGTTTGTCTCCGGCAAGATCGAGCGTGACGAGATCCTTTGTCTCAGTTCGGAAGTAATCCAAACTCGTCGGTGTAATGAGAAAGCGATCTTCTTGACGGCAGCTCACGTTGCCAAAAGACCCGATGACCAGGCCAAGCTCAGCCATCCTACGCGCAGTCGAAATGATTGCTTCAGTGGTGCAGCACATCATGGATGGCCTCGATGTAGGGTGGCCGCAGCACACCCTTTTCAGTGATGATCGCAGTGATCAGGTCCGCCGGCGTCACGTCGAACGCCGGATTTCGCACGTGGATGCCCGTCGGCGCGATTTGCGCTCCTTGGATTTGCGTGACTTCTTCATGATCGCGCTGTTCGATCGGAATTCGTGCTCCGTCTGCAATCGACCCGTCGATCGTCGAGACCGGCGCGGCGATGTAAAAGGGAATGCCATGATGGTGCGCCAGTACCGCCAACGAATACGTTCCGACCTTATTGGCCGTGTCGCCGTTCGCCGCGATGCGATCCGCGCCGACGGTCACTGCATCGACCTCGCCTTTCGCCATGAATGATCCGGCCGCCGAATCGGTGATCAGCTCGAACGGGATTCCATCCTGTTTCAGCTCCCACGCCGTGAGCCGTGCGCCCTGCAGACGCGGGCGCGTCTCATCAACCACCACCTTCGCAAGCTTTCCCGCCTCCCACGCCGCGCGGACTACGCCCAGCGCCGTACCGTAGCCGCCCGTCGCCAGTGCTCCCGCGTTGCAGTGGGTGAGAACCGTCGCGCCGTCTGGGAGTAACTCTGCGCCGTAACGTCCAATCCGTTGGTTCGCCTCAATGTCTTCGTCGTGGATCCCCTTTGCCTCTTCCAGAAGCTCTTTTTTCAGGATGGGCAAGTCCGCTTTTCTGTGGGCGTAAAACACTCCCGTCATCCGCTCGAGCGCCCAGAACAGGTTCACCGCCGTTGGCCGCGTTCTTCTCAGAGTCTCAACTATCTCCTCAAAACGGCCGTCCAACTCCGCTTCATCTTCGACTTCCTGGATCCCCAACACGACCCCATACGCCGCGGCAATCCCAATCGCCGGCGCACCGCGGATCTTCATCTTGCGGATTGCATCCGCCAGCTCGCGGTAATCAGCGATCGTCAATGTCACGACGTCATGCGGCAGACGAGTCTGGTCGATGAGCTCCACCGCGCCGTCGCGATACGAAATCGGTGTGAGCATTCGCACCTCAGCTAAAGAGACGATGTCGCAATTCTAGACGGTGATTTTGCGATCTGCAACGCGTTGGATTTAAGGCTCTCATCCATTTAGGAGACCCTCTTGATGGCGTCATCGTAGACCTCGCTTCGATGCCTGATGCACAGAACGTGGGGGATTTCCGCTTCGCTGGTGTAGATGATGCGATAGTTTCCCGCGCGATAAGAGCGCATTCCTTCAAGTTTCCCCCGCAATCTTCTCCCTTTTTGCGGCTGCTGTGCCAGTTCCCGGATGATTCCCCTGATGCGGGACCGCCACGAAGGTGGGATGCGGGTAATCTCCTTTTTCACTTGAGGATGATAGCGAACCTCAGGCATTCGAAAAGACGTCGTTCTCCGGAAGGGATTGGCCTGCTCTCACATCCTCGCGTCTCTGTTCAAGTGTTTCTACCAAACCCGGAATCTCGTACAGTTCGAGTGTCTCCAAGAGATCTTCGTAATCCTCGATGCTCAACAAGACCACTTCTGGTTTGCCATTGCGCGTGAAGACGAACCGATCGAGATTCTCCTTTGCTTCCTTTGCCAGGCGCAAGAGCTCTTTCCTTCCGTCTGTGATGGGGATCACCTTCGTTGCCATGATGCTCTCCTTCCCCAGATGAGCAGAATAATGTGCATTATACCAATCGGTTGGCCTGCGGTCAATTAGATGAATGGCGGAGAACGCGAAGAAAGAGCAAGTCAGGTAAGTCTGGCGCCGGGTGGGTGTTAAATCGGAAGAGCCTTGGCGTTCTTAGCGAGATACCGTTCTTCGAATCAACGGTGGTGAAGCGTTCTTGCTGCCTTGCTTCTCGTTCGTTAGACTGTCGTTGATTGAGATGAAGGAGCAAGCCTTGAGATCGCAGATTGCGACCTCAAGATGGGTACCCAGGTGAGCGAATGAGTCTGCCAAAGGAGATTAAGAGGCTCGTCGAGCGGTTTCGTGAGAACCGCGATGTCTACTGTTCCAGCGCGTACAACGAGACCCAGGCGCGGCGTGAGTTCATCGATCCGTTCTTCAAGGCGTTGGGCTGGGACGTGACCAACGAGAAAGGCTACGCGGAAGCCTACAAGGAGGTCATCCACGAGGACGCGATCAAGGTCGGCGGCGCGACCAAGGCGCCGGACTACGCGTTCCGCATCGGCGGGGTGAGGAAGTTCTTCGTCGAGGCGAAGCGACCAGGGGTGAACATCAAGGAGGACGGCGACGCGGCGTACCAGCTGCGGCGCTACGCGTGGTCGGCAAAGCTCCCGCTTTCGATCCTCACTGACTTCGAGGAGTTCGCGGTCTACGACTGCCGGATCCGCCCGAACAAGGACGACAAGGCCTCGACCGCCCGTACCCTCTACTTCACTTACAATGAGTATGAAGAAGAGTGGGGCCAAATCGCCGGGATCTTCGCCCGCGAGGCGATCCTCAAGGGGTCGTTCGACAAGTACATCGAGGCGAAGAAGAAGCGGGGGACCGCGGAGGTCGACGACGCCTTCCTGAAGGAGATCGAGGGCTGGCGCGACGTCCTTGCCCGCAACATCGCGATTCGCAACACGGGTCTGTCCAACCGCGAGGTCAACTTCGCCGTCCAGCGGACGATCGACCGAATCATCTTCCTGCGCATCTGCGAGGACAGGGGGATTGAGGAGTACGGCCAGCTGATGGCGCTTCAAAACGGCACGCAGATCTACCAGCGGCTGTGCCAGATCTTCCGGCACGCTGATGAACGCTACAACTCCGGCCTGTTCCACTTCCGCAAAGAGAAGGACCGGCCCGAGCCGCCCGACGGCCTCACCCTCAACCTCGCGATCGACGACAAGGCCTTAAAAGGCATCCTGAAAGAACTCTACTACCCGGAGA
>CAZDDA010000114.1:0-7066 GCA_964504085.1 uncultured Thermotogae bacterium
CCGAGACAGCGAGTCTGGGCGTTTCGACCGAGACTCGGCGACACTAGTCGGTCCACGCCTCAGAGATCTGGAGACGCAAGGTTCAGGACAGAGGGTAGTGTCTTGGCTCTTGAGATTGTATTCCCGCGTCCACTTGCACCCCGGTGACATGGATCGTCACGCGGTAGAGCCACGGATGATCGCGTTGGGTGTGCGACACGAAGCGCCATTAGGCTCGGTTTCTGGTGCCGCACCGCCTAAGTACAGTGAGCACGACGCCAAGGAGCAGGGCTTGGTCCCATCTCCGGTGCCCTCCGTCTCCTCCCTCCTGAAGGTGGAGAGCACAAGGAGCGGTGCTCTGCCCCATTCCAATGCTGTATTGCACCATTTGATGCATTACATCACCGCGGCACCGTGTGACTTGATCAAACGCATCAGCTCGATCACAAAGGGTACAACCGAGCTTTCGCAAGCTACCTGATTGAAAGTCCCGCAGAACGATGCATCTGCTTTGGGCCAGTAGAACATGAAACAGCTCGATGCACCGATGTGTCCCCAAATAGTGCCCATGCCATGGCGTGATGCATCTGTATCGCGATCCAGATCAAAGCGCATCAGGCCCAAGCCGTACGAGGCGTTGCCGCTCCACTCCCTCCAACTGAACATCATGTTGCGTGTCGACGGCTCCTGGAAAACTGCATCGCGTGACAGCGCTCGCAGGAAGCGATTGAGATCCTCGGGTGTCGAATTCAACCCTCCACCGCCCCAATCGGCGGTCAGTGCACGCCACTCCGTGAAGTCGATATCACCGTGGAAGACATGCGCTACCTGAGAGGACGCTTGCAGACGGGGAGCTTCAACGAATCGGCGGTAGGTCGACAGCATCTTGAGAGGCTCGTAGATGTAGCGGCGATACGCATCATCGAGTGAAGCTCCAGTGGCTGCTTCGACTATCAAGCCGACGAGATTGTAGTTCACGTCCGAGTACCTGAAGCCCTCGCCCGGGGGGAACAAGGGCGCGCAGTGCTCCTTGATGAATTTCACTGAGTCTTCCGGCTTCCAGATGCGATTCGGATTTGCAGCGATGAGGTCCATGAATCCTGGGCTTCCGAAACTGTCAGCCAGCCCACTGGTGTGGCCTAGGAGGTGTCGCACGCTGATCTGCTTCGCGTACGACTGACCTTCGAACGTATGCAAGCCGTCGAGAAGCTTCGCAGGTAGGTGTGCCGGCAGTGTGCTGTCGAGATCGAGCAATCCTTCTTCCACAAGGCGTAATGCGACGGTTGCTGTCATTGTCTTGGCAACACTGGCGACGTAGATCGAGTCATCTGCATGCATCGAGGCTTTGCTTTCCGGATCAGCGAGTCCAGAAGCGCCCTTCCACAAGAATGTCGGTGTTTCGACAAGCAGAGATGCGCTTGGAGACTGCGGATGCCTCTCAAGAAACTGATCGATCTGGTTCTGAAACGTCTGGGTGGCGGCATGGTCAACCATTGGTACCTCCTCGCCCGGCCTGCGGGCTTGCGGGTCGAGATATCGTAGTGCGCAGTGTATAACATCACGATGTTCTTTTACAAGGGGTGCGATGACATCGTGCCTCCAGCGATACGATGGTGTCTAGATGTCGTGTTCTGCCGGAGAATGGTACTTGCAGAGAGCCTGCAGATGGCTTGCGGTGTAGCGCCGGTTTCGCCTCCTGAGGCTGTGCCGGAGTCACCGTCTGACATGGTCAAAGGACTCCACGTTATAGGTGGGCGGGCGATTTGCCCAATATCCCGATTGTACTGCACAAAGTCGACTCCCGAATGCTTACACGCGTGTTGTTGAGGCTTGCGCATGACGTTGCTTGACGAAAGAAGCAGTACGGCCTTCTACCCCCAAAACATAACACTGTTCGTATAGCTTCGCATCTAAGAGCACTGCCAGGCCAAGGTTCAGGCTGGCAATCTACTTGCAAGGGACTTGGGGTGAACCTGGTCTTGTGTAGTGCCTCGCGGGTTGGCGTCAGCTCCAAAGGGACTGCGATATGAAGGCAGATAGGAACTGCTGGAGGCGTCCCTTCACCCACCGGCTCTTTGATGACACGGATCGTTGAGTACCAGAGCCCAAGATTGCCGCAGTCGGCAATCTTGGGCAACGAACCTCGTCTCGGATTCCCGGTGGCCGCGTTGGGGTTGGCGCATAGTGGCAAGAGAGGCCGAGTGCAAAGCGTTGCCCCATTTACTACTTGGTCGCCTATCTGCAAGCAGTACTGCGGAATTCGACAGCCTAGAGATCCAAAGGAGCGTTGGGCTGACTCCTCAACTTGCCCAGGACGTCCGCCAGCTCTTCAATCCCTTCGACCTCAAGATCAAGCTCCTTCCCCTGCAAGGCGCAATGGAAGAGCTCCTCACTCTGCGGAATGGCCGCGATAACTTTGTTGGAATCCAAGGCCCCGAGTAGAACATCCTTGGCTTTGCCTTTCAGCTTGTTGAGGACATAGTAGACGGGTTTGTCGATCGCCGCGGCCATCTTGGAAATCCTCTTCGCGAGGCCTATCGACTCTCGTGACGGTTCAACCACCACCAAAATGAGATCGCAGCCCTGCTCGATCCCTCGACCAAGATGCTCGATCCCTGCATCAGTATCCGCAATCAGGACCTCATCCTGTTCGAGATCTAGAATCTCCAAGAAGCGTGATGAGAGTGCGTTGATGGGGCAGGCACACCCTTCGCCGAAGTTGTGGATCTTTCCCATTGCGAGAAGCCGGATGTTTCCCTTCTCTGCCAAATACGCAGCAGGGAGTTCGTCTATCCCCCACCCCTTCTGGAGGGTCTTCACTTTCTCGAAGAGGACCTTCTTGCCACCGAAATGGTTCATGAAGTCCTCGGGCTGCTCCAACCCCAAATGCGTATGAAGCTCGAAGTTGGACTCATCCGTGTCGACAACCAACACCTTGCTTCCCTTCCTGGCGAGAGCTTTGGCCAAGAGAGTGGAAACGGTGCTCTTCCCGCAGCCGCCCTTCCCCGCAACGACGACTTTCATCTACTCCTCCTCAATGAGAACCGTGGAGTTCAGGAAGTCGATCTCCTTGATCCTGGCCTTCAGGGACTGGTCCTCCCCTAGAAAGGTCCGCAGAAGGACGCTCTCCCCCTCCAATCGGATCCACGCGACGTCCTCGGCGAGAGAAGCCTCTTCGCCCTTCTTCTCACTTATCACCCTTGCCAGGCACATAGGTCCCTCCTGAGAGATCCCGTTCCTTTTCGCTGGTCGATCTGTGTAAACATGTCTCCAGTGCCCTACCTACGAGAGCAAGTCTAGTCCTCCTCACATCGTTCAAGCAAGACTGGCTCTCAGAGACAACACCCTACATGCCGGAGCCCGTATCCAAGGCTGCTATGAAACCTGGCTTCGCTGTACTTCCAGCGCGCGTTCCGGATTGCTGGCAATGGTGCTCACGACATCGAGTGCGCGGAGAAGGTGTTGGGATGTGAGGGTGTTTGGAGAGCGAGTCAAAGCTGCTTCCGGAAGGTCATTTGGCACGCGGTCCATCGCGGCCGCTTGGATCTCCATCTTCTACTTCTCGGCTTCGATTGCGTCTGAGAGCAGCCCCATCAAGCGATCGAGAGTAATGCTGTAGGATTCAACCGGAATACTCATCCAGTCAGCGAATGCCAGTATCTCCTCTGGACACTCCAGGCTCTCTCTCTCGAAGAAGCCCAACGCATCCAGAACGATCGCTTTGTCGTATCTGGGGAACGTCTCATTGGCCTTCGCCGCATCCCATCCGGCGAATATCGCCTTCCAGTACTTGAGCCAACCTGGGGTAAGCCAGTAGACCTTCTCTCCCTCACAGATCTCTTCCCTGTCTTCCGAATCGACCAGCATGTCGATACATCTGGCAGCGTCTATCCTGGAGATATTCCCTTCGCTCCTGCTGAGCAAATCATCGATGTGCTCAGGGGGAGCCTTTTGGAGATCCAGGTAGCAACGGCTGCCGTAAACAACAGTGATGTTCTTTGAATACTCAATTGCCTGCTCCAGCCTACCCCTGAGCTGCGCTTTGAGTTTCCGATAGTCCTCGTGCAAACCAGGCGCGGTATACAAGATCTGTTTTGCGTTTAGGAAACCGCTCTCTCGCAAGTGATCCAATTCCGGCCGCAGTGTACCGCAGGATACGACTGCGTAGTCCTCGAACGATGGCTCATAGCCCATGATCTCACCCACCTCGGTTCAGAGCCTGGCAGTGCGAATGTTCCATGCATCAGTTGCTTTGCCCCTTGCACTGCTTGCCCGCGAAGTCAGTCTAGCCGACTGCCACCTGTCAAGACGAATGGCGCAGTGATCGTGTCTTCCTCATGTACAGGAGATCTCCAGCCAGTGAAAGCTCAGAGTCAGAGCTTAAGCGGTAGCGCTGCTTCTGCCCATTCGCGGGGGCACGAATCGTCGAGGTGCACAGTCCAAGACGACACGGCTGGCGATGCAGTGCAACGGACCTCATGTTAGATTGCAGGTGGTCTCACTACAGGTGGAGCGCGGTGATCGAGACCCTAAGAATCAAGATCAGATGCCAACTTCCAAGCGTAGACTCGTCTGCCCCAAGTTTCGCTGAAGCCCGCAATCAGTTCAGCATGCCAAGCTGCGATTGACTCATTGAATACATGATCTGAGTCTGCAAAGGATCTCGATAGGTCACAGGTCATCGCGCTGAAGCCGAAGGATCACGTTCATGAAGTCGTCACTGATGTAGATACGTCCCATCACATCTTCGGCAATTCCACTGACGCTGTACAGGCCCGAAAGGATGATCTCTCTTCCTCCATCCGGCCGGATCTCAAGAAGCTGTCCCTGGCCGGGCCGGGTCCCAGACGTCCCGGCAAGCATAGTTCCGTCCTGCATAACATGGAGGCAGAAGAGACCCCGCCCGGGAGCGATGTGCTCCACGCGACCGTCGAGATCGACGCGGCAGATCCAATGCCCCTCGCCGGCGGACTCGGGTTCCTTCATCAGAACGAGAAGCTCGCCGCTCGGCGTCGAAGTCATCGCGTGCGGACAGTGGAGATCCTCCACGAGTGGTATCACCGTCCCGTCGCGATCGACGATCGAGATCCGGTTGCCCCCGAATTCGGCTACGTAGATCACGTCGTCGATCAACGCAATGCCGGATGGCTCCTTGAGCGCGTCGGACACAACGATCTTCTCCGTGCCGTCGGGAGGCAGAGCCACCAGTTGGCTTGGCCACGCCGGCTCGGCCTCGGTGACGTACGCGACGCCGGCAGCGTCGACCACGATATCGGCAACGGGAGGTTGCGTCACGATGGCTTCATACGTGTTGACCAACGACCCGTCGGTACGATACCTGCCGACGACGACGGCCTCATCCTCGCAGACATACAGGTCGCCGTTCGGCGCGAACGCCATCGCCTGAGGCGTCGTCAGGTTGTTGGGTGGGACGATCACGTCAATCCGTCCGTCCGCAATCCGGTAGATGCCGTTGTCGAACCGCGATGCGACATACACAGCGCCCGCATCGTCCACGACGATTCCCTGCAGGCTGACGAAGTCCGTTCCGAGGACCGCAGCTGTTCCGTCCGGTGCAATCCGGTAGGCCGTATCCGCGTCATTGAGGTAGAAGCTCCCGTCATCGCCGATATCCAAGCCACAGCTTGCGAGGAAACCCATGTCGAGTTCCGGGCAGCTGATTTGGGGATCGAACACTGTCTCCAACCTTGTGCCGTGGTCGAGATCCACTCTGAAGATTCGTCTGCTCACTGTCCCGTAGAGCGTTCCGTCAGGGGCGAACTGCAGCGCTTGGTACGGATCGGCGATCGCCTCGTCGAGCACGGTCAGCGTCCCGGAAGGATCCACCTTCATCCACCGGGTTGTGGGTGCTCCTGTCGTCGGATCGGTGCCCGTGCCAAACGACTGGAGATAAACGTCCCCCTGGGGAGAGGCGGCAAGCATCATCGCTTGCCCGGAGTAGAGGAGTGGCGAATTGAGAACCATCGTCACCCGATTCCCCGCTGGCCCGAATCGATAAAGCGACCCGGTTGAATCCGAAGTCTGAGACTGGACGTAGATGTTGTCTGCCGCGTCGATCGCGTAGTAGAAGACGATCAGATTAGCACAATCCGCATGAGAAGACAGCGACCCGTCCCTTCCGATTCGGGTGATCGTGTCTCCGCGGACCTCATTGACGAGGAGTTCCCCGAAGGAGGACAGCGCGAGCCGACATGGGGCCGTGAGTCCGTTGGACGGGATGAATGTCTCGGCGGTCCAACCGCCGGCAACGGACACACCGTCGGGCAGCGGCCCGGCAGAAAGAGGTGGCAGGTCAAGATCCAGGAACGAAGGGGCTGTCGGTTCCGTTGCGGAAGAAGCGGGCGGATCGTCTGAATGTGTATCGTGCGGCTCGGGTGAGGGAACCGGGATGACGCCAGACTCGTCGATCGAGGCATCGGCCGCGGCGTCCTCAAGGTTGAGCAGGCGCACGCCCACTTGCACCGGACAAGCGCTGTCCAGCGCATCGAGCGGAACGCGAAGCTCGATCCCATCTGGCCCCGATGCAACCTCGCCGCCATGAATGAGCGCCCTGAAGCGCTCCCCGTCGATGGCTGATAGCGTCATCTGGGGCGGTTCGGAAATGGAGATACGCAGCTGATGGGTCGGCGGCTTGTTGAAGTACAGCAGAAGCTGGAATGACCCTTGAACCGTTGTATGAATCTCTACCATCGCGTAGAACGAGTCCTCGGTGCAGCACACCGCGATCTCGCCGAGATCGCTGCCGCCGCCGCTGTCTCCTATCGGATCGGCTACGACTGCGGCACCAATCCAGTCATCGAAATCCCCGTCGATCGTCCACGAGCCCGCCTGAAGCCCAAGTGCCGTCAACGCGACGGCGCACACTGCCAATCCAACGACTTCAATCCATCGCCGATTCGTCATAGATCGCATCCTTCCTTGTGAAGCCCGCCAGACCCCTTCCGTTCCGGCCCATGATATGATGCCTGAATTCAGACGAAGTCAGCACATTCAGTCACCGCTTTTCGGGACTCTCTAGGTTCCGATGTTGGGGCGCATATCAGTGGAGAAATGAGGACAGATCTTG
>CAZDDA010000115.1:0-7047 GCA_964504085.1 uncultured Thermotogae bacterium
CGAAGGTTGAGCAGGGGGAAGATATACAGCTCATCCCAGAAGATATGGCCCCGATAGGCCTCTCCGTGCCATCCTCGGGACGGCACCCCGACGTCCAGATCTTTGGTATGCAAGGAAGAGGTCTGGAGCAAATGAAAAAGGTAAAGGTGAATGACGCGGGCCGTGTACTCGCCCTTGGCTGGATCGTGCGCCTCGAAATCGATTTTGAAACGCCGCCAAAGGTGTTCCCAAGCAATCGCATGGCTTTCCAGCAAATCCTCGAAAGAGCCGGCTTGTGCTAGCACCTCGCGTGCGGACAGGCTACAGTCGGATATCCCGCGATCTTTGGAAGTGAAAAGAGTGACAACCTTTTCTACAGAGACCGTGCCTCCCTGTTGGACCTCCACGGCAAAAAGCTGGGCGATATAGCTGGCCTCCCGGACCGTGGTTCGTTTCAGATTCAACGCATGTCCATTCTGAAGTACCCGGGTTCTTGCGGCCTGGGCGATACGAACTTTGGATTGTTTGGTTCGCATCTCGAGATAGATCGATTCTTCGTCCAGCTCCTTGCTTTCCAAAGGCACCAGGTGTTTGCTGTTGAGCGCTTTGTAGCGATCCACCCCGGCATTGACCACGCGACCGTCCAGCGCGGATCGAATCTCGATCCGCCCCGTCCAGTTTTCAGCGGTCAGCGTCGTTTCCTGGGCCGCGTAATGAGGATTGCCCATGTGCACTAGACGGCGGCTTTTCACCGTGGTGATGTGCTTCTTTTCATCCCGGAAGCGAACCGTTCGCAGGAGCAAGCCCTTTTTCATATCCAGTTCCTGGCGGTAGGAAAGGATTTCAACCTCCGCCAAATCGAACCATTCCCCGTTCTCAATGCGAAAGGTGAGCGGAAGCCAGTTTTGCAGGTTCACCAGGCTCTCGTTTTCGATCTGTCGGCCGGCGATCTCAGTTCTCAGCCGGTTATATCCACCTGCAAGGTAGGTCCCCGGATAGTGTATTTCATCAGCTCCCAATTCCGCCGCGGCACCTCGGGTAGCAAAATAACCGTTGCCGAGCGTGCACAAGGCTTCGCGAAGACCCTCATCTTCCGGATCGAATCCTTCATATACAAACGACCATGTACTCATCGACTCTCTCCTTGAAGCATCTCAGTGAGCGTTTCCAAGAATCGTTGGACCTGTTCGCAGTCATCCAGCGCGTATCGAGCTGCGGAATACCGGGCCGCCCCGTTAGTGTCATCCTCTTTCACAACGATGCCGATGCCGCCTGCCTGAAGTGCCCTGAAGGCATCCTCATCGGTTACGTCGTCGCCGATGTAAAAAGGAAGGACATCGGGCCGATCCAGTTCCAAGGCATCCATCAACCAGCAAAGTGCTTTTCCCTTGTGCCAGTCGATTTCGGGCAGCAGCTCAACGACTTTTTTCCCTGTTCCTTTGCGAAGCCCAACGTGGTCTGCCAGCACGTGATCGACCGCCTTTTCCACCGCCTGCACGCGGCCTTTTCTTACCCTCCGGTAATGCACGGCGATGGAAAACCTCTTCCGTTCAACCTGTGCGCCAGGAATATCGTCCAGCAGTGGCCGAAGGGATTTCTCCGCCCGGTCCAGAACGGGCAAGAATTCCGCGCCCTGCTGAGAGGCAATGCGCGGGCCTGCGGGACCGGAGATATCAAAGCCGTGGCTGCCCGCATAGAATAGCCTGTCAATGCCCACGAGCTCTTTGACATCCCTCAAATCCCGACCGCTGATCACCGCCACGGTGCACTGATTTGCGAGCGCCGTCACGGCGCTGCGCATTTCATCAGATAGAATCGCTAGCTCGGGACGCGCGACAATCGGTGTCAGGGTCCCGTCGTAGTCCAAAGCAATGAAGGGACGTTTGGCTATGAGCAGTTCCCGGATCTCATCTATGGATGCAAGTGCCGAGGGAAGGTTCTCCATATCATGCTCCCATATGGGTTGTTTTCCTTCCACCGTGAGTTCGGAAAGGATGCTTACAACGACGTCAGCGCCGTTTTCTTTCAATGCCTCTGCATGGCCGATTCTATCCACGCCGACGACGGAACCGAAATTCCCGTGCTTCCCGGCCTGCACGCCGGATATCGCGTCTTCCAGGACAACGGCGCGTCCAGGAGGCACCCCGAGGCGCCGGGCGGCTTCAAGGAAAACACCAGGTTCCGGTTTGCCGTTGAGGCCGAGCTGCTCCGAAACAACGCCATCGACTCGGGCATCGAACAAATCTTCGATACCCGCAGCCTTGAGCACGGCTCGGCAGTTCTTGCTGGAGGAAACAACCGCCGTATGAAAACCGCTTTCTCTCAACAGGCGAAGAAATTCCACAGCGATCTCGTACGATTCCACGCCGTGGGTTTCCAGGTGCTCGTTGAATATCTGATTCTTCCGGTTCCCGAGACCGCAAACCGTCTCTGCGTCTGGTGGGTCATCCGAGCTGCCGTATGGCAGATCGATCCCCCGAGACTCTAGAAAGCTTTCTACACCTTCATAGCGTGGCTTGCCGTCGACATAATTGTTGTAATCTGAGCCCTTATCAAAGGGCTCCCATGCCCTGCCTTCCTCTGTAGCCCGGTTTTTGAGATATTCATCAAACAGCCTCTTCCAGGAAGCGGCGTGCACCTTTGCGGTCTTCGTAACCACCCCGTCCAGATCGAACAGAACGGCATCGAATCTTCTCTTGGTGACATCCATAACAGGCGGTTCGCAGACCATTTTTCTTCTCCCTCTTATCCTTTAGCTGTGCAGCAGAACTGCCCAGCCGACGGCCGTAAGCATCCGTCTTATGGCCTAAGAAAGTGCTTAAGGAAGCGCTGCACTACCTGCCTGGAAACTTCCCGGAGATCCTGCGTGTCTCTGCAGACGCATAAACCAAACGCCTGCCTGTTTGCGCGGAAACGATTGTCTATGACTACAGCTTTGCCATAAACTCTTTGATGTTACTCTCCCATTCGCGGCCTTGTACACTAACCTTAATCCTCTTCTTGCCTTCTGTTTCCTCGACCGCTACGGAGACGAACCCTCCCCCACCTTCGAAACGAGCACAGCAATCCCCTTGCTCAACAACAGTCAATCCCAAACCATCCGGGCCAAAGAACGAGACAGCCCTTCTGATCGCCTCAGCTGCCCCAAGCTTGCTCTCTTTTGCAATGTTCAGCATAGTTCCCTCCTGCTTTGTTCGCACGGGACACCGTGATCTGCCACAATAAGATCTTCCATGCTTCTAGAAAGTCTAAACGGCTCCCAATGCACATGTCAAAGCACGTAAGCCAGCCGGTGTCTTGGAATCACTCGCTTACTATAACGAAAAGAGCCGCAGGCCACTCTCAAGTCGCACGCATTGTCGAAGAAATAAGTAAGTCGCAAGCCCTAGCCTTCCCAGTCCAACAGTCGGCGTTCTCCTTCCAGCTTTCGGATCCCCGTGATATCCTGGCTCACTTCGAGACACCCAAGATATTTACCAGCTGTGTCGCGGACAGCGAAGTAACGAATTAGAATGAAATGCCCATCTAGCTGGATCCAAAACTCGGCTTTGTCCTTTCTGCCTTCCCTAAAAGCGTCGAGGATCTGCCGGACTTTGTCAATGCTTTTTGGCGGGTGGCAATTCTCCACATTGCGCCCGATAACGGCAGGAGACCGCGGAAAGATGCGCTCAGGGGTATCTGAGTAATAGCGCACACTGTCTTGCTCGTCCACGAACGAGACATCAACCGGAAGGTACTTGAGTAGGCCATCTATCTGTTCCAGGGTGAGCTCCCCGGTCGACAGTTTTAACGCGTCTGCCATTTCTCTGCCTCCTTGCTCCGAGACCGTTTCCTCACTCGGTGGCCATTCGGCTGCCGGTCGGTTGAAGCAGTAGCCAATCTCTTCCTCTCCTTTTCGCATCTGTATCCATTCTTGCTTAGAGAGATTCTCAAGTGCGAGCGGGAATAGGATCTTGTTTTCCTTGTAGATCATTTCAGACACCGCTCGCGCGAGTTGCGATGCGTGGGATGCCACATCTTCACCGTTATCGGTGAGCAAAGCCTCCTGCAGGGATTTGAGCATCTGTCGTATCTCGTTGTGGACTCCCCACATGACCTTGGTTGGTCCGGTGACCCCATGTTGCTCGAGATAGGGGAAAAGCTGGTTCTCCTTGCGCAAGTAGTGCGTCTCAAGATGCGCCAGCTGAGCCGTTACTCCAGAGAGATCTGACTTCAGGCTGGCAAGAGCGCCGACCTCTGTCAGTTGGCCAATGAGCTGCGAGAGACGGTCAACCAACCCGGCAAACACGAGGTTCTCACTCACATAGGTATGGACAGGATGTCCCGGTGGCGCTTGGACTTCTTGTTCTTCCAACCCCGTTTTGAATACACCAACGTGGAGGTCACACAGACGTTGTACCTCAGCTACGGGCATTCCCTCCCTGATCAATTGCTGCTCCATTTGGGCAATCTCTGTGGGGGAGACGTTCTGATGAGTTCATCAAATCGACGCTTGACCTCATCGAAAGGTTGTCCAGCGTGCAACTCCTGGATCAGGCTTTTGAGCCCTTCTACTCTGTTTTCATCTTCCATTGTTCCTCTACATTAGCTCTTGCCATTGTGGCCGGGAATGAGGCCCTGCGCAACTTCCAAGGACAGCATGATCGACCGTGTCTCTTCAAGGGACGGAGTTCAGGTTGATGAGGGAAATACTCACTTGGAGCATGAAGCTCCAGACAGGGCATGCGAGCCAGTTGGCACTTGTCCGTATAATGTTCGTTGAATGTGTTCACCCAAGGAGGGAGCATGAAGATCCTCTACGTCTTTCCTCATCCTGATGACGAGTCTTTCGGGCCTGCGCGGGCTATCGCCGCTCAAGTCCGCGCTGGCCATGAGGTCTTTCTTCTCACCTTAACAAGGGGCGGAGCGACCAAAGCCCGGTTCGACCTTGGATACTCCATAGAGAGAATGGGCCAGGTTCGATACGAAGAGATGAAACAAGTAGCGAAAGTCCTTGGTCTTTCTGATCTAACCGTTCTCGACCTTCCGGACAGCGGTCTCAAAGAGCTTAATCCCACGGCGATCGAATCTGTTGTGGCCACCCACATTGAATGCATCCATCCGGACGTTGTTGTCACCTACCCCGTCCATGGCATAAGCGGGTTTCACGATCATCTGGTCGCTCACGCGGTGGTGAAGCGAGTGTTCGCTGAGATGAAAGCCGTCGGCGCCGATTACCCGAAGCGATTGGCATTTGTCACACTTACCGAGGAACAGGCCAAGCGGGCTTCGGGCGAACACAGGCTTTTTGCCTCAACGAATGGCGAGATTGACTGTATCGTCACGGTGACAGACGAAGACATGGAGAGATTCCGAACCGCTCTGGACTGCTATCAGACCTACAAGAAGATGATCGAGCGGACCGGTGTCCGCAAGACGCTGGATCGGGACGTCGCCTATGAGTTCTTCCAAGAGGACTGCACCCCGACTGCAAAAGACCTGTGCCAAGGACTGCGGCGATATGGACAAGCAAAAGCACATGGTAGTACTGCAAATGCTGGTTGAAGGAAGTTGCGTCGTGCAAAGCTGGCAGCAAATCAGCGGACAGCATATGAGCGTGCGGGTGCATAGATTCTGCAACATTACATCCAGCCGGTTTGTTGAAGATCCATGCTCAAAGCACTAGGAATCGCCGGTAGTCCTGATTGCAATGGCAACACGGAAATACTCCTGGACCGGTTTCTTGAGGGAGCCGCAGAAGCAGGAGCTCACGTGGAAAAGGTGATCTTGGCAGAGTTCGCGATCGCCAATTGTGCGGTTTGCCACGGTTGCAGAGGCGATGCAGAGTGTGTAATCAACGATGACTTCCACACCATCAAGGATAAGCTGATCGTATCCGACATTGTTGCTCTATCGGCACCTCTCTTCTTCATGAACGTGCCTGCCCAGGTGAAGGCATTAATAGACCGCAGCCAATCGCAGTGGGTGAGAAAGCATATCCTCAAGCACTCCTTGCCAACCTCCTCTGCGGGTCTTACCAAGCGACGCGGGATCTTCCTCTGCGTCGGAGGTAGCTCAAAAGCCAAGTTTGAAGGAGTGAGACAAACGGTCAGAGCCTTCTTTAGTGTGTGGGAGGTGAGTTACTGGGCAGAACTGCTTTACAGCGGCGTAGACGAGAAGGGAGAAATCTCACAGCATCCCAAAGCTCTTCAGGATGCCTTCAGATTGGGGCAAGAGACGGTGAGAGCCCCCAGAGACACTTAGATGCTTAAGGCTTCAAAGAATCGCATTAGATGAGGTAGATCGATCATGGCAGAGCGCGAAACCGGCAAAGTCAAATGGTTCAACGACGCCAAAGGGTATGGCTTCATCCAGCGCCCCAAAGGGGGTGATGTGTTTGTCCACTTCAGTTCCATTCGCGGCACAGGCTTTAGGACGCTGCGCGAGGGACAGGAAGTGGGCTACGTCGTTGCCGAGGGCCAAAGAGGCCCCCAGGCACAGAACGTGGGCCCCGCCGCGGCTGAGATTCTTCAGAAGCTCCAGCAGGCGGCGAGCGTCGCGACCGCAGTAGCCGAGCCCCCAGCGACCTCTCCGCAGGAAGTGAGCCCCGTCCAGTAGATGAGTCTCGAGTGAGATGATACCGCCGATGCAGGCGTGCAGTGCCTGCATTGCTTTCTTTCGACTTCGATGGGGGGACAGAGCATTTGCGCTACTGAGGCCAGGAGGCTTCAGTTGACTCGGCAGCCTCGCCACTCGTATTCCGACAATCGACACGCCTTTTTCCGTGGAACTCACCAAGGGGGTCCTCTCCCTCTACCCCCTAGCGACTGGTTCGGCCGCATCCGGGTGTTTTCCGAGAGCCCTCCGCCTAGAGAAGAGAGCCACTGAAAAGCTGAAGGCTGTCCGTGACTCGCATTCACGAGTGGGGTCGGCATGCGAGCTCGGAAGCTCTCCAGAACCGGGATCGTGACTGCGCTTTGGAGCCTAGGGGGCTCGAACTCTCAAACATAGAGAGGAAGAGACATTACAGCCCATATTAGGGCGGGAGGATTCGAACCTCCGATCACGGCTCCAAAGGCCGTTGCCTTA
>CAZDDA010000116.1:0-1464 GCA_964504085.1 uncultured Thermotogae bacterium
GTTATATTCCGTTCACAGACCCGACAAACACGTCTTTGTTTGTAGAACATCGCTTAAAAAGGAACCTCCTCGTCTTCTTCTTTCTTTTGGCTATCTGGTTGATTGCTGGAAGGAGGGATCGTTCCAGGCTCATTTTCGGACCGTGGAGGACCGCCCAAGAATTGGACATTCTGTGCCACGACCTCAACGACTTTTCTTCTTTCTCCTTCAGCGTTTTCGAAGGAGTCGATGCGCAAGCGTCCCTCCACAGCCACTGATCGGCCTTTGCTTAAATAGTTTGCGCAGTTCTCCGCTTGTGTTCCCCAGGTCACGATTGGAATGAAAGTGACTTCTTCCTGAAGTTGCCCCGTGCTGTTTTTGTATTGGCGATTAACTGCAATGGAGAACCGCGTTCGAGCTGTTCCACTTGGAGTATATTTCAGCTCGGGATCCGCAGTTAGGTTTCCAATTAGGACAACTCTGTTGAGGCTTGCCGACATCTTTCTCCTTCTACTGGTAGCAAGCGACGATCTGGAAGCGGAGGATTTCCTCGTCGATGTTCAAGCGCTCTTTAAGAGGCTTCACTGCCTGTGGGGGAAGGCGAAAGGTGGTCAAGCCGTAGTGGCCCTCCGAGCAGTGTCTGATCTCGTAGGCAAGATTACGTTTTCCCCAATCGTTTGTGTCCTCGATCTCTCCCCCATTCTCCGTGATGAGGCTGTGGATCCGCTGCACTTTTTTCGTGTGTTCCTCGTCGAGGAGGTCAGGTCTTATTACGTAAACGATTTCGTATGCTCTCACGTCTTGTCCCTCGCTTTCGCCATTCAGACGAAACTTTATCCTGAAGGGTGTTGAAAGTCAAATTAGAGAAAACTCTGTTTGGGTATAGATTATTGCCGTACCTTTGTTCAGCGGTCTAGGGCGAGGAAGTGTAGAAGTTCCCTTCCTCTCTTGACAGAACGACATTTAGCCACCGCAATAGCTGGATTTATACTTGAGAAAATGGATAACAGTGTAAACAAAGGAGAGTTGATAGACAAACAAGCGACGAAGGCTGTCTTTAGCAAGATGGATATTGGGCAAGAATAGAGGTCGCATAGCTCTAAGAAGGGTAGCCAGGTGTGGTTGTGCGAGGGCGAGAAAGGGAGGGGTCCCAGGCGATTGCGCCGTCTTTCGGTTCTGCTCCGAGCAGAAACCATAGCTATAGGAATGGTGCTGCCAGAAAGATGTGGCTGTTGGAAGAGAGACGTAGAATAGTCGCGTTATCAGAATAACAATGCATTTAGGTTATTTGCGAACTGCATACCAGATATGGAAGAAGGCTTCATTGTACATGTCAGCTAAAAGCCGCATTTAAAAAGGTTCGCTGAAAAGCCGCGCTATTAGGCAGAATATTGAGCGAGGGGAAGAGGACGTTAAGTAACAAAGCATGAAGGATACAGTTTGCAGGCGGGTGAGAGGGTGAACAAGTTTTTCGGAAAAGTTATT
>CAZDDA010000116.1:1564-6997 GCA_964504085.1 uncultured Thermotogae bacterium
TGTTGACGATTGCGGCGTTGGGGCTCATCTTGGGTGCTGGCGCGAAGTGGCACGGTTAGGTGTGATTGGTTTCTAAAGGAGGCCGACAATGAAGTGGGGAGGATACAGTTTGCAGGCGGGTGAGAGGGTGAACAAGTTTTTCGGAAAAGTTATTGGGCAAAGGGGTATCTACTATCTGTTGACGATTGCGGCGTTGGGGCTCATCTTGGGTGCTGGCGCGAAGTGGCACGGATAAGAAATTGACTAAGATACAGCCGATCCCGAGGTAGTTTCAATCCTTGCCTTGTGCTAGAATAGGAACGTAAACCGCTATTATCTTCTTGGAGGGGAAGTGGATCTTCCTGTAAAGGCAAGGATTTATATTTTTTTTCTAATTGGTCTGGCAGTAGTTGGAACTGTCTATCATACCTGGCACCTTGCGTTCACCTCCCTTGAGCAGATAGTTGCATTTGCTCTTTTTGTTCTGCTTGGCTTTCTTTCAGAAGTTTATGCAACTTGGATTCCCATATATGGCACTGAAATGTCGGCTTCGATTGCTGTTTATTCAGCTGCGCTCTTCATTTTGGGGCCTTCTCATGCTGTTCCTGTGGTGCTGCTTGCAACTTTGGCCTCAGAGGTCTTGATGAGATGGGAGTATCTAAGACACGCTCCGGTGCGATTCGTATATGTTACAGCCTTCAATGTGAGCCAGTGGGTTGTGACCCTGTCTATTGTCGGAGTACTGGTTGCTCTTGCTCGCACCTTGCCTCTAACTCTTGTGATTCCGGGAGATTTCCTTTGGGCTCTTGTTGGCTTTTGGTGCTGTGCAGGAGTGAACCTTGCCCTTGTTACTGGCATAGTGACAATCACCGAGCGGAAGAACTTCTTCTATGGTCTCACTACCTCTCTGAAGGACTTCAGCCTTCAATATGTAAGCCTTTTTGTCTCTTCACTCCTGCTGGTCGTGCTCTATTCGTTATCGATTTGGCATATGTTTTATGCTATTGTCCCACTGGCACTGGTTCATATCTCTTTTCGCAGCTATCTTAAACTCCGAACCGAGGCACGGAAGACCTTTGAGAGGATTTCCGCTCTTCTCGATGAGAGAGATCATTACACTGCGGTGCATTCAGCCGAGGTAGCCGATCTTGCCGTGAAGATCGCGCAAAAAATGAAGCTCTCGCAGGGGGAGGTCGAAAAGGTTGATGTCGCGGGGAGAGTGCACGACATTGGGAAAATAGCCATTCCTGATGCTATTCTTCTTAAGCCTGGCCCATTGAGTGAGCAGGAGTGGCAGGTGATGAAACGCCATCCAGTGGTCAGTGCGGAGTTGATCAAGGGGTTGGAGATTTACGCACCGATTGCCGACGCCGTGAAGCATGAGCACGAACGTTGGGATGGAAGTGGGTACCCGGATGGCTTGAAGGGGGAGGAAATCCCTCTTGTCGCACGGATCATCGCTGCTGCGGATATCTACAATGCCCTAATAACCAAGCGGCCCTATCGGGAGGCGTTTTCGCATGAGGAGGCGATGGAGACCATCCGGCAGCTACGAGGAACGGATCTTGATCCAGTCGTAGCTGACACGCTTCTTCGAGTAATCAGCGTGCAGCAGCAAAGTAGCGAGGAGCTTCGTTGCGAAAAACCTTCTCGCTAGGTAGGCTCTAATTCTGCCTTATGTTCTTTATCGGTGCAGTTCTCATTGGTGTAGTGCTTGGATATCTGCGGAGGGGGCGAGTAAAGCATCTTGCTTCTCTCAGATTGCGGCATTTATGGTTAGTTAGTGTGGCGCTGTTACTCCAACTGGCGATCTTCCCCTTGTTCAGTGAGCGGCCTCTCCTTCCGTATGCTACTACGGCACTTCATTTCCTCTCCTACGGCCTCATCTTCTTGTTCCTTTTCCTCAACCATCACGTGCTCTCCTTCGCCCCTATTGGCTTGGGGTCCTTTATGAATCTACTCGTGATCATTGTGAATGGGGGATACATGCCGTCCTCGCTAACGGCTCTTGAACGCTCAGGAGCCCAGGAGGTAGTGGCGCACCTGTTGAAGAACGGTGTGTATGGGAACGTCATCCTGATGAGCGGTGCAACGCGACTCAATATCTTGGGGGACTTTCTGTACTTGCCTGGGAGCCGACCGTTTGCGGCCGCGTTCAGCATTGGGGACCTCCTGCTAGCACTCGGGCTTATTTGGTTGATCGCGCAGGGGATGAGACACAATGATTCGTGATCTATCGTCGCTTCAGTATTTCGTTCTATCGCGGTATGTGGAAGCCAGCTCGTTTCGAGATCGGTAGCAGATCAAGTCCTGCGCGTTCCTACTCGACGCAGCCTCCAAGAAGATGCCCCGAGCTGTTCCTGCGTGGATGGTAACTCGAATACGGCCGACATCCAATTACGGGGGAACCTCTTAAAAGAAGGGAAAAGGGGAGCTCGGTTTCCCTTGCCCTTGCCGAGTCGAACGGCGGCCTTGCAGAAGGAGAGGCTACGCGGCCAAGGAGGTCCAACAACGTGCCTGAGTCCTATCTGTTTGGGCTGTAAACCCATTTTCGGCTGACACCTCGTCACGGACTCGCCGTCTTCGAGAATCCATCTCGCGGCGAGAAGCTCCCCTTGGTGGTTAGTGGTGGCTGTTCCGGTTCTCTATGGAGAACCGAAGGATTTCCCGCAACGCTGTTTCTTTTTCGTTACCCAACCGGTTCCAACCAAGGGCGGAAGTATAACCACCCTCTTCACGCGGTTCAAGAGGGGAATACGGTCATGCGTGGGAGACTATGGGTAGAGGCGATTTAGCTGCCTTGGAAATGGGATAGTCTCACGGATATGGGGAATCCCGCAGATCCAGGCAATCGTCCTGGCCATCCCCAACCCAAAACCGGAGTGAGGTACTGACCCGTATCGGCGTAGATCGAGATACCACTCGTAGGGTTGTTTAGGAAGACGATTCTCTTCAAGTTGAGCGGTCAGTTCCTCAAGTGTGTCCACACGTTGACTGCCACCGATTAGCTCCCCGTAGCCTTCGGGAGCGATGAGGTCGGCGGCCAGAACTCGAGTGGGATTGTCCGGATCGCGTTTCATGTAGAACGGCTTCATCGAAGCAGGGAAGTATTCCACAAACACCGGTTTCTGGAAATGACTCCCAAGAGTTGCTTCGTGTGGGGCTCCAAAATCCTCACCAAAGGCGACGTCGTGACCAGCTTCTTCGAGGAGGGTCACGGTATCAGCGTAAGACACTCGGGGAAATGGCAAGGCGACCTCCTCGAGGAGTTGCTCGGCATCGCGTTTCAACAGCCCAAGCTCACGCTTTCGCTCAGCGACCACGCTGTTGACAACGTAGGCAACAAGTTCTTCCTGGAGCCGAGTGTTGTCGGCATGATCGTAGAAGGCCATCTCTGCCTCTGCCATCCAGAACTCGGTGACGTGCTTACGCGTTTTCGACTTTTCGGCGCGGAAGACTGGACCAATCCAATAGACCTTTCCTAATGCCATGATCGTCGCTTCCAGATACAGCTGACCACTTTGGGTGAGGTACGCCTTGTCGCCGAAATAATCGACTTCAAACAGGGTCGTCGTTCCTTCAACCGAAGTGCCGGTGAGGATTGGGGCTTCGGTTGCCACGAATCCGCGCTCGTGGAAGAAGTTGCGCATGGCGCGGAAGACCGCGTCGCGGATGCGGAGTATCGGCACTTGCCTACCGATACGGATCCAAAGATGCCGGTGGTCCATGAGGAACTGCGGAGAGTGCTCCTTGAGCTCGATCGGGAACGGCTCGCTCGGCTTGCTGACAATCTTTACGTCATGAACCTGTAGTTCGCATCCTTCTGGAGCGCGAGGCTCCTCCCGAATGTTCCCCGTTGCGATGAGAGAGGATTCACGGGGAAGGCGATCGGCGGTGGCAAACAGTGAGGGTGCGTCGGGCTCAGTGAGGACCCCCTGAATCATCCCCGTGCCGTCACGGATCTGAAGGAACAGGATCTTTCCGCTTGAACGCTTGTTGTACAGCCACCCACGCAGGGTAACCTCCTCCCCCACATGCTGAAGTGCCTGATCGATGGTGATCTTTTGCATCGTTGCTCCTTTGCGAAGTGCTACGTGAGCTTAGAAGGCGCACCCTACCTTTGCAAGGGGATGACCTCTTTCCCTACATGCTCGACCGGGAGTGGTGGTTCCTTGATCACGCGATGCTTCCAGTTCCCGGTTAGAAAGAACCCCAAAGAAAGAGTGGCGGCGCCAAAGTTCGAGGCCAACATTGCCCACCAAACACCGTCCGGGCCAAGTCCGGCAGTGAAGCCGAGAAGGTATACCAACGGCAATCGTAAGCCCCACAGCCGAAAGAGGGAAAAGAACATGGAATAGACGGTGTGCCCAGAACCCTGGTAGGTACCGATGGCCACTTGGAGAATGCCCATAAAAGGGAAAGCGAGCGCAACTAGAATGAACATATGCATTCCCAACGCAATAACTTCTTCATCGGCGATGAAAACGCGCATAAGCGAAGCCCGTAGCGCAAGGACGATTCCACTTGCGATAACCAAGATCGCGGATGAGACCACCATCCCTGTCCAGGCACACCTCTCAGCCCGCCTGGATAACTGTGCACCGAGGTTCTGGCCGACCATCGTTGCCGTGGCCTGACCGAGGCCCATCGCCGGCATCAGGGCAATCGAAATCACGCGGTTGCCAATGCCAAATGCGCTCACCACGGCGGTCCCGAATCGAGCGAGAATGCCCGTCATGATGGAAAAGCCCAGGGCGGTCCCCGACTGGCCAAGCGATGCGGGAAGACCAATCGTCACGATCTGGTGCACCACCGACTGCCGCAGTATCAGATGGCGGGGTTGGATGTGGATGCCCAATCTTGTGGAGAAGAGAAGCGCAATCCCGACTACGGCCATTATGCCGCGAGCGATGACAGTCGCGATGGCCGCGCCGGCGACCCCCCAGGCGGGGAACGGGCCCCACCCGAAGATGAAAAGCGGATCGAGCAGAATGTTGAGGGCGACCGAAACTCCCATTAGCTTCATCGGAGTGACCGTATCGCCGACGCCATTGAGCAGTGCGGTGACGACGAACATCCCGAACATTGCCGGGATTCCCGCGTAGATGATGCGAAGATAGGCGGTTGCATCGGGGAGCAAATCCGGCCCGGCTCCCATGATCACCATCAACGATCGTGCGGTCACAAAGCCAATCCCCGCAAGAACAAGAGCGAGGAGTCCCGTAAAAGCGAAGACTTGTCCTGCCGCAAGGTTGGCCTCTTCGTAGCGCCTGGCCCCAGTGTACTGTGCGACCAGCGCCGTTCCGGCAATGGTCACCCCGGCACCCATGGAGATCACCAAGAATACGAGCGGCCAAGCGATTGTTGAAGCAGCCACAGCCACCTTGCCCAGCCGTCCCAGCCACAACGTATCGACGAGGTGATACAGCGTGTGAAACAGGTTGGAGAGCATCA